>DALYUO010000196.1:7819-9145 GCA_031981225.1 Pararcticibacter sp. | reverse complement strand
CCGATGCCTATAACTCGGTACTGAAACTTCATATGGGCGGGACATTAAATACCTCGGGCGCTTTGACCAGCCGTGGTGCTGCGGGTCTTTATTGGAGCAGTGGTCAGAATGGTGCATCCGCAGGCTGGGCTCTGTCATTTACATCGGCTGCGGGCAGTAGTGTCATGACAAGTACAGCAAGAGCAACCGGGGCATCTTTGCGGTGTGTGAAGAATTAACTGATTTATAAGACGATGATTTTAATAAAAACGTACACGTTTGATCCCGTCAGATCATAATTTTCAGCTCAAAAAGGTAAAATAAATAATAGCAACTTCTGAAGAAACGAAAATGAAATCTCGTCGTATAACCATTGATATCGGGTGAATTGATCAATCCGATGAAAGATATTAACAAATGTTGAGAGTGAATAATAAACCAGCCGTTCGAATTGTCTTATCTCTTTTATTTTCTTTGATGGTCACTTTTAATGCCAGTTCCCAGGATGTGAGTTTGAAAATTCATCTCGAAGGAGTACATAGCAGCAAGATCAGCCTTTTACCATTAGCAGGACCTAACGCCCTGAAGCCAATGATAGAAAAGCCGGGTATTAAACGCGGGGATATTTTTAGCCTAAATGTCCCTAAGGACATGTTACCCGGTGAATTTGTTCTCCGCTTTGATTATCAGGATAAAGAAGGTGGTTCTCCTTATCCGTCAGAAAAATACATATTCATAAATAATCAGAATCTGGAACTCTGGGTAAAGCCCAAGTCGGTCAATAATCCAGATAGTACAAGGTTTCAGAATGGAGAGAAAGAGAATGCTTTGTTCGCCGCTTTCTCTAAGGAAAACAGTAAGCGAAAGGAACAGCTTGCCTTATTACAGAATTTTCTGATGGCATACGATCAGCCGCAGTCTGAGTTTTATAACATAGGAATAGAAGAATACGAAAGCAGGCGTATACAGTATAATCAGTGGGTTGTATCACAGATCAGCCAAAATAAAGATGCATTTGTAAGTAGTACATTTCCTTTTCAGTACGTACAACCGATTAACTGGAAAGGTAAAGAGACAGAAAGAATGCAAAGTTTAATAGCTCATTATTTTGATGGGATGGATTTTAAAGATCCTCTTTTAGTAAAAACGAGTGCTCTGAAAGACTGGATGAACAAGTATGTAAATCTCTATGGGGCAATGTCGACAACAATAGCACTCCGCGATTCATTATTTACCCTCGCCGGAAGGAACGCAATAGAGAAAGCAAAAACGGGTCATCCTTTAGTTTATGGGTGGATGGTTGATTATTTTTATAAGGGATATGAAGGGTTTAATATTGCGTCCGGT
>DALYUO010000196.1:3545-7809 GCA_031981225.1 Pararcticibacter sp. | reverse complement strand
CGGTGTTAAAATGCTTGAGACTTATCTTCAGGATCCCCGTTGTCTCACAACAAAAAGACTTGCGATAGAAAAAAGGCTTCAAGGCATTGAAACATTGATCCCCGGGGCACTTGCTCCGGATTTTGCTATCAAAGACGACGCTGGAAAACCGATTCAGTTTCATAATTATAAAACGAATTCCCGTTATAAACTTGTGTTGTTCTGGTCGGCAGACTGTATGCATTGTAAAGATATGGTGCAAGGTCTCCAGTCATGGTATGAACAGATAGCCGACAAAAAAATAGCCGACATTTTTGCTATCAGCGTAGACTTTACCGATACCGAAATTAAGGTATGGGAAGAAGCGAAAACAAAACTAAAAGGCTGGAAGCATAGCAGGGCCGAAGGTGGGATCAATAGTAAAGAGGCAAATGCCTATTTTATTCTGGCAACCCCGGTAATGATACTTGTCGATTCAAAGACTAATAAAATAGTGGCAATGCCAGATAATATCGCGCAATTGAAGGAGAGTATTAAATAAAGTCTGCCATGATGAAAGTGCTTAAAGTTAAACTTAATACTTAAGTATGATGAAAGACCCGCTCAGGTTGCTTTTTTTCGCGATTTGTATATTTATCTCTTCTGATTTATGGGGCCAGCTAAAAGCTGGTAATGAAGGTATTTATATTAAAGGCGGAACTACATTTAGCACCGATGGTCTTGTAATTATACCTGTATCTGATTTGACGATTATTAGCAAGAGTGTCATCAGAGGAGACGAAACAGTAAACTGGACGCAGCTAAGCAGCATTAAGAGGATGTATCATTTTAGCAGCCCCATTGTTTTTCGTGGAATAATGAGTTTGAATTACCTGGACTCCGAGCTAAATGGTAATAATTCTGCCGATTTGAGGGTCGCTTACACCGCAGTTTCGGGAAGTAATAATTCCAAAGATTATATCATATCGAATAACAGCATAGTTAATTTGACGAACAGGTATATAACGGAGAATTTCGAAGGATCTGTTAATATATCAAATATTACAGCTGTTGCTACTGGTTTTTTCATCCCGCCAATTATTCCTTCATCGTCTCCTGATATTTGCGAAGGGTCATCTGTTATGCTAAGTACGGTCCCCGCTTTGGCTTATCAATGGTTCCGCAATGGTATCCAGCTTGCTGGCAGTACCGGAAGAGATTTAATAGTTAATCAAAGCGGTGATTATGTAGTACAAACTATTTTATCAAATGGGATTACAACTACTTCAGATCCATTTACAGTCACGGTTAATCCGGCTCCTGCAGGAGAAGTTGTCTCTGATAAAGAAGTGTTGTCATTAGGAGATATAGCAACATTAAAGGCTTCGGGAGGGACAACTTATTTATGGGAAGCTGCAGAAGAAATTATAAATGGCCAGAATACAGATAGTTTAACTGTACGGCCTTCAAAAACTACCACCTATCGTGTCAGAATAGGTAATGGTTCGGGATGTACTACCATTAAGAGTATTACAGTTGAAGTGGCCGAGGATTATAAAGCTCTGATTCCAAATAATCTTATTACTCCAAATGGTGACGGAAAGAACGATGTGTGGGTAGTCAAGAATATTGATATGTATCCTAACAATGAAGTAACGATAACCGACCGTTCAGGAAGGGTCGTTTATACTAAAAATGGTTACAATAATACCTGGGATGCCACAAGTGAAGGGAACCCGCTTCCCGAAGACACCTATTATTATATCCTGTATATTAATTCGGGAAAAGGTAAGTTAACAGGATTTATTTCAGTAGTAAAGGAGTAGAAGTGGATCGGCCGGTATGTTATAAGATCAAGAAAATGATAAGAGAAGCAGATAAACATATTATAATTGCAGGACTGATCTTACTTAGTATTCTAACTGGAATAATTGAAGTTAATGCTCAGATTACACCTCCAGCCTCGCAATATTATCAGAATCAATATGTGGGAAATCCTTCCCTTGCAGGTATGGACGACAACTTACTGGTTAATCTTACTTATCGTAATCAGTGGAGGGTTATACCCGGGTCTCCGGTTACGCAACTGGTTACGGGCGATTATCGGTTAAAGAATATTGGTGTCGGCCTGAACTTGTATAGTGACAAAGCAGGGCTGGTAAGGCGAACCCGGATAATGGGAACGTATGCTTATCATTTAATCTTAAACGGCGAAAATCAATCAATTAATTTCGGGCTTTCGTTAGGTGTGATGAATGAACGTCTGGACAACGCAAGTGTAATCGGCGATCCCAATGATGTTCTGGCAGATGGTTTTAATAATAGAAGATCATATCTCGACGGGGATTTTGGAATTGCTTATTTTCATAAAAAACTAAGTTTTCAAGCGGCTCTTCCAAATATGAAGAAATTTTTAAAGAAAGACGTAGCGAACTCTGTAGATGGGGTTACTTATAATATGTCTTTCTCTTATAAGATAGGTACAGAAAAGGATTTGGTAAGGTTTGAACCGAAGTTTTGCTTTAGGGGCGCCAGGGGGCTGAATAACCTGTGGGATATTGGAACCGATATGAAATTCGCCAACAACGTTGTCTCTCTTATCGGTATGTATCATAGCAGTAACAGTTCTACAGTGGGATTCGGCTTGAATATCCAAAATCTGGTGATCTTCCAGGGTTATTATACAAGTCAGCTAGCCGCCTTAGGTCAGGATACAGGCGGAAGCTTTGAAATTGGCCTGAAAATACCTTTAAATATTCAAAAGAAATCTCCGCAGAACCAGGGGAATATGTTTTGAGAATAACGAAGGGCCCCCTGATTAATCATCCGGGAGCCCTCATTAAAAATTTGTAAACTGTTTACTATACTGAAAACGAAGTACCGCAACCGCAGGTCTTCGAGGCATTTGGGTTATTAAAGGTAAACCCGCGGGCGTTCAGCCCATTCTGAAAATCCACTTCCATTCCTGCCAGGTACAGGCCATGTGCTTTATGCATAAATACTTTTATGCCGTCAACAACAAACTCGTCATCGCCTTCTTTTTTCTGATCAAAGCCGAGGATGTAATTCATTCCGGCGCATCCGCCGCCTTCTACGCCTAGCCGTACACCAAATTCATCACCGAGCTCCTGCTGATCTTTTAACTTTTTAAGCTCTTTCTTCGCACCCTCTGTTAAAGAAACAGGTATCTGCAGATTTGTAACCTCCATGCTTATTTCTTTTTCTTTTATAACAAATATACGGCGATAATTCTCATTTTTGCAGGTTCCTGATTGATTTGACTCTTTAACAACAAAACGGATATGGAATGGGCAACTGCATTTTTTATAGATATAACTAAGCTCACCGTCTCAGGCTCGCTGATCTTCTTATTGGTATATCTCACCCTACGGCCGGTTATTGAACGGGCGCAGGGATTAAAATTACTTGAACTTAAAAAGGCGGCGCTTGAAACAACCCTTCCTTTACGCCTTCAGGCTTACGAACGGGTAGTGATCTTTGTGGAGCGTATAAATCCTTCCAGTCTGCTGTTACGCAACCACACCCCGGGAATTACTATTCAGGAATTGCAGCAGATACTTATTACTGAGGTCAGGAATGAATATCAGCATAACATATCACAGCAGATTTATGTAAGCAGCACAGCATGGTCCGTAGTAAAGCGGATCAAAGAAGAGACCCTTACAATGATAAATAATGTGGTAAAAACGCTGCCTCCTGATGCCACGCCTCTCGATATGAGTAAAATAGTGTTGACACATCTTGCTTCTCTTGAAGAGAATCCATACGATACAGCACTTGAAATTTTAAGGCAGGATATTCAGAAACTTTTTTGAAAGGCCGTCGTATTAGATTCCTGTTCAGAGATTATAACCAAATTAATGTCTAAGTCCGCTTCTCAGTTTTCCTTGGTCTCATTGAGGCAGATGATGTATTCTCTGTTCCTTGTCTCTCTGTTTTATATCACTGGATGTAGCCCCAGGCTTTATCAGACAGGATCAGCAGAGCGTTTGTATTCGATTGCTGACAGCCTTCCTCCTGACACCTCTTTACTTGCTTTTTATCGTCCATACAAAATGAAACTGGATTCACAGATGAACAATGTGATCGCTTTTTCATCATCTGCGATAACAAGGGAAAAACCAGAAGGCCGGTTAAATAATCTGGTTACTGATGCGATGTTTGAAGTGGGAAAGCAACATCATTTGGAGTTCGACTTTGCCCACACAAATTACTTCGGACTAAGATCTCCGCTTCCGGCGGGAAAGTTGAAAGTCTTTAGCATATTTGAGTTGATGCCCTTCGA
>DALYUO010000196.1:300-3535 GCA_031981225.1 Pararcticibacter sp. | reverse complement strand
GAAAACTATCTTGTTACTGTCACGCTGGATGGCCAAAGCACGCTTGATCTCTTTAATTATATGGCAGCAGGAGGAGGAGATCCGATTTCCGGCGCCACCTATAAAATAGATAACAAGCAGGCCGTTGATATTCTGATTGGCGGGCAGCCATTTAATATTAATAAACAATATATTGTTCTTACCAGCGACTACATTGCAAACGGTGGAGATAAGGCGGAAGTATACAAGAAGGCACTGAAGCGTGTGGAATCTCAAATTAAACAAAGGGATGCATTGTTTGAGTATTTGAAGAAGAAAAATGCAGCGGGAATACAGGTTGATCCAAAACTTGATGGTCGTATAATAAAAAAGTAATTGGCTCAGCGATGGATAGAAGGAACTTTATAAAAAATACGCTTGCAGGGTCAGCTTTAGTCGCGCTGGGTTTAAGGCCGGATAGTGTTTGTGCGAAAGATGAGGGTGTGAAAATTACCATCCTGCATACAAATGACGTTCATAGCCGTATTGATCCTTTTCCTATGGATGATCATAACTATCCCGGACGCGGTGGGGTGGCCAGAAGAGCTGCTCTTATCAACCAGATAAGGAAGGAAGAGGAGCATGTTCTGTTGTTTGATGCGGGCGACATTTTTCAGGGAACGCCTTATTTTAACTATTACGGAGGAGAGCTCGAATTAAAGATGATGAGCATGATGGGCTATGATGCTGCAACCATGGGCAATCATGATTTCGACAACGGGGTGGAAGGATTTTATAAGCAGTTACCTCACGCCAGCTTTCCGATACTGACAGCAAATTACGACTTCTCCGATACTGTTTTAAAGGGAAAGACAAAAGACTTTCATGTATTCAGGAAAGGGGGATTAAAGATTGGCGTTTTTGGACTCTGTATCCAGCTCAACGGTTTAGTAAACAAACAGCAATATGGCAATACCGTATATCTGGATCCGATACAAAAAGCGAGGGAAATGGAGGATCGTTTGAAGAATGAGGAGAAGTGTGACTTAATAGTGTGTCTGTCGCATTTGGGGTATAAGTATGAAGATAGCAGAGTCTCTGACGTTGTTCTTGCTGCTGCCACAAAGCATATCGACCTCATTATCGGAGGCCATACACACACGTTTTTAGACCGCCCTGGCAAAGTTAAAAATCTTTCGGGAAAAGAAACTCTTGTTAACCAGGTGGGCTTTGGCGGAATCAACCTTGGACGGGTTGATTTTGTATTTGAAAGGAAAAAAACAGGTAAAATAGCTTATTCTTCTGCTGTTGAGCCAGTTAAAGATATTTGAAAATTTAGTTTAAAAAGCAGAATATTTTTAGAATATTCGATGTTCCAAACCGGTAGGTAATTTCGATTCAGCACTGGTTGGAAATCAAATTCTTAGTAATAATTAATATGGAAAGAACTTGTACAAACGTATGGAGTCACTGTCTTCAGATCATAAAAGACAATATTCCGGCTCAGAGTTTCAAGACTTGGTTTGAGCCGATAAAAGCTTTGCGATTGGAAGGAAATGTACTCACTATACAAGTGCCAAGTTTATTTTTTTATGAGTGGCTCGAAGAGCATTACGTTGGTCTTTTACGCAAAACAGTAAAGAAGCAGCTCGGAGAGGAAGGTCGGCTTGAATATAATATAGTTGTTGAAAAGTCTTCCAATAATAAGCCTTACACAACAAATATGCCGTCCAATGGCAACGGAGCTGAAGGTAAACGTCAGTCTATTCCGGTGCCGGTAGCGTTAAATAAAGACATCAAGAATCCATTTGTTATTCCGGGGCTGAAGAAACTCCAGGTAGATCCTCAGCTCAACCCCAATTATTGTTTCGAAAACTTTATTGAGGGCGACTGTAACCGACTTGCACGCTCGGCCGGATATGCTGTAGCTGCAAAGCCGGGTGGAACTTCGTTTAACCCCCTGATGCTTTACGGAGGTGTGGGACTTGGAAAGACTCACCTTGCGCAGGCTATAGGCAACGAAATAAAGAGAACCAGTCCTGATAAGCTGGTGATCTATGTATCCTGCGAGAAGTTCTGCCAGCAGTTTGTAGATTCGTTGAAGAACAATACCATTAACGACTTCGTTAACTTCTATCAGGCGATGGACGTGATCATCATGGATGATGTACACAACTTTGCCGGTAAAGAAAAAACGCAGGATATCTTTTTCCATGTATTTAATCATCTCCACCAGTCGGGGAAACAGGTGATCCTTACATCTGATAAGGCTCCTAAAGATCTTGCAGGCCTGGAAGAGCGTCTGTTAAGCCGTTTTAAATGGGGCCTCTCAGCGGACTTACAGGTTCCCGATCTTGAAACCCGTATGGCAATCCTGAAAAAGAAGATGTATTCTGACGGGATTGAATTGCCAGGGGAAGTGATTGAATACGTAGCTCACAACATTGATAATAACGTACGTGAGCTTGAAGGGGCAATGGTATCTCTGCTGGCACAATCTACTCTTAACAAGAAAGAGATAGATCTTGCTCTAGCAAAGTCAATGCTGAAGAATTTCATTAAGAATACCTCCCGCGAAATTTCCATGGAGTATATTCAGAAGCTGGTTTGCGAGTACTTTGAGGTACCCGTGGAAATGGTTAAATCGAAAACCCGCAAGAGGGAGATCGTACAGGCCCGTCAAATATCAATGTATCTGGCAAAGAGCCTCACAAAAACGTCTCTTAAATCTATTGGGCAGTTCTTCGGCGGTCGTGATCACTCGACGGTTATCTACGCCTGTCAGACAGTAGAAGACCTCATCGATACGGACAAGAAATTTAAGAACTACGTCCAGGATATCCAGAAAAAGCTTAAGATGAGTTAAAAACAATATTGCAAAAAAAAAGCGCTTGATTACTCAGGCGCTTTTTTTTTGCGGCGTACGCTGCATCGTTTGTGTTTACAGCATTTCGCTCACATGCTTTCTTATATTGTGACAGATCTGATCTACCGGAAGATCGTTGTCGTCCTTACCAAACGGGTTCTCTATCTCTTCGGCAATGAGCTCAAGACTGGCAAATGCGTAAAGGATAAACACAATAACCGGAATGATCAGATAGCCTATATTGAACACCCATCCGAAAGGCAAAGTAAGGATATAGAAGAATATAAATTTCTTGATGAACACACTATAGGTATAAGGGATGGGAGTGTTCTTAATCCGTTCGCATGCACCGCATATATCCGTCAATGATTTTATCTCTTCGTTGATGAGCCATATAGCATCTGCAGAGAG
>DALYUO010000196.1:0-290 GCA_031981225.1 Pararcticibacter sp. | reverse complement strand
GATCTGGTTAGGCAAATGATGGTTCCTTTTGAGGTCGAGTACAGGGTCGAGTTCGTGGAAGTCGTCATTTTCGCGGAGATGGTTCTTTAAAGCAAAAGCATAGTTGGGTATCATCAGCCTGAAGAAATGCTTATCTTCCTCTTCTTTGATAAAGGCATGTAATTTAATAGCAAGGTTCCTTGAGCTGTTGGTCAGAGCGCCCAGCTGTTTGCGGCCTTCCCACCACCGGTCGTATGCCGTATTGGTGCGAAATACGAGCAGCAGGGAAATGACAAAACCGAGGACGCTAT
>DALYUO010000195.1:0-9211 GCA_031981225.1 Pararcticibacter sp. | reverse complement strand
AAGTTAAATGTGCATGCGTATATTTACAAACTGTCCTAAAAATGGGGAGGTTACAGTACGAATTCAGAAAAAGACTTGGTGCAGAATACAATGTTCCTTACCAGACTCAGTTATTTGAATAGTAATAAGTAACCCTGAAGCACTGAATGATTTTGAAGCAGATACATACAAATTGCTAAAAATTGCAATTTTAAAAGATGAGGTTCAATACATTGTTATCGACTGCTATTTCTTTTATCCAGCTTGTTGCTCTTGTTTAATGAGCTCATTTTTTACTGTTTCAATAAAATACAAAGAACTTTTGTAAAGCTTGTATATTTCCTCGGCAGTCTTGTCAATCACAATCTCTGCAAAATTCTGATGGACCATTCTATTTCTTTCTCGACCTATTTCTAAAAATGACTTGATAGCTTTGTCAAGTTTTTCATCTTCTTTCACTTTTTGTGTCATTCGAGTTTTAAATTCGTCCCCAAACAAGCCAAAAAAAGCATTAGCATTTGCTGACTCCCAATTAAAATAAGTATGATATTGTCGACTAATTGCTTTTTGCTTGATAATTGAGATTACCAATTCGTTATTATTTGTATGTGATTTAGCAAACTCAATAACAGTATCACATATCTCTTTTTCAAAAAAACTCGCGGATGAAAGCAATATTGTTTTGCGGAAACTATTTTCAGCCTCATTGAAAAAGGTAATTTGTTGTTGATTTTTCAAGTAATCAACTAACGAGTTCCCATTCTCATATTGTTGGTCAATTATTGTTTGATTAATTTCCACCATTAGCTTAAGATTTCTTTTGCTAACCTTAGTCTGTCTTCAACATTTGCTTTACCCGCAGTATTACTCTGCGTTGATCGGATAAAGTCAACATTCATTTTTAAGTTATCTATTTTTTCCGAGGCTGTCTGCTTTATATTTAAACTGTTGTTTTTTGCCCCATCTTGACATAAAGCAACAAAAATTGACTCGAAAACAGTAATGCTGAATTTGCCTGAACTTGAAATGAATGCTTTTGGATTGATGGAAACAACATAGTTGCAAAACATTTCGAATAGTTGCTGAAAGTATGGTAATGAATCAGGATGAAAAGTCTTTGATTTCTTCGAAAACTGATTTAAAAATCTAGTCATTGAGGGTTTGTAATTCTCTGAATCCAATAGCATAGCAAAACCTCTTAAGAGAATTTCTACATCCTTCATATGTATATCGGGTTGAACTTGGTCTAATAACACTCTCCAATTGTTATACATATTGATGCTGTATAGATTATTATAAAACTTCGAGTGATATAAACTTGTTCTTATTTCTTGGGCTTTAAGAACAACACCTCCCGAATTTAATCTGTTGAAGATTTCAAACATGGCAGAATCATCGTCAGTAGGGAAGTTTTGCTTAATCATTATATTCCTAACGGTACGCATATCAAAACCGCTCTTAAACTCTCCTAAAGTGGCATAGTTTAGACCATGTAATTTGTTTTTCTCAGTCTGTCCTGTTTCGTTCAGTTTTAGCTTAAAGTCATCAAAGAACTCATCGTTATGTAGCACTTCGTCTGGAAATCTACCATTTTCGTCAAATATTTGTCTTAATTCAAATCTCTTTTCCTTCTTAGGAAACCTCATTTTCGTAAAAAAATACAGTGTCAGCAGTCTTTGTTGACCATCAATAACTAAATAGCTATTTCTACCTTCTTCGTACAGAAAAACTTGGGGAATTGGCAGACCAATTATTATTGATTCAATAAGCTTAGATGCTCTTTTAATATCCCAAACATAATTTCTTTGAAATCCTGGAATTTTAAATAATCCTGACTCAATAAAGTCAATTATTGTTTTGGTGTTAAAATCATTAGGTGTCGAAGTAACATCATATTCTCTAAATGAGTAGCCAATATCATCTTCGCTGTCGTCTTGATACCAATTCTGTCTTGCTAATTCTTCTATTTCTTGGTCCATATTTTTTGTAAATTTCACTGTGTCGCTGGTTGTGTTTGCCGGTAACTACTTTTAACGAGACATGTTTCTGCCAATCATTCCTTATTGGCGAATTTCGTCAAATAAATCGCGTGAAAATAATATTTTGTTGTAAATCAGAAAAATATAGTTTTTCAACGCGCTAGAGTGAGTTAGATAAAGCTCTACTCATCGGCTTCTATGCGCAGCAACCGGCCATTTCAGCTTACCCTAGGTACACTTACCTTGCTAAAATACTCATGAGCCCATACCACAGTATACGCATAGTTATACTGCGGCGCGTTCCAATTCAGTGGTCCGTTAATATCCGAATAATGATTTATAGACATTACAAAGTAAAAGTGCATCATGGAAGCCGAAAGAACTCAGCTTTGATCAACCAGTTGTCGTTATTATATAAGTCATTTTATAGGGTTATTTTTTTATAGTTTTAACTTGAGTTTAAAGAGCAATGGTAACTTAAAATGCGTTGATTATCAAAGCTGAACTATAGTTTTCCACAGAATAACCCATTAAAAATCAGCTAAATTGCTATGTTTTACTACAATGAAAGGTTATTATAGTTTCACCATGTGGAAAACCAGAATTCATGTTGCATTAAAGCTTTAGTTAAATTTGTTACAATGCTTTAGGCCCCTTAGTATGGCAAGCGAGCGTGAAAGACCAAGGAAGCTAAGTAATCCATCCTAGCGGGAGAAGTAAGACTAGGGAACGTGTGCCCAAGGACGCACGTAAATCTTCACTATGTCTAAAGACAAGTCGTCGAAAGGCGACGAGAAAAAAGAAGAAGGTCACTACATCTTCACGATGTATATTACTGTTAAAGGTAAGAGGGTCAGGAGACCGAATGGTAGGCCTTTCAGGATTTTAGTCAAGGATTAGCTGGCGGGCTTTGACTGACTGAAATCCACGAAAAGGAGGTTGGGTATGGTCTGCCTGACCTTCTTTTAATTATTCGGTTCTTTTTTGTCTAGTCTTTCGATTATTTTAATTTTAAAAATTTCGTTATTTGTGAGGTTCAAGTCGATCCAAATAAACAAATCGATCATCTTTTGATTCCACCAGGTTGTTCCCTTTACCTCATTGTTTTCTTCATTGAAATAACAATCAAATCCGTAGATCTGTGCTCTGTGAGTGAATTGTTTCATCGCCTCTTTTTGGGACTGCAAATGTACGTTATAAAATTATATTTTAAAATTATGTATAAATGCTTGTAAAATCAAAGAAATCAAAGGATTAAATATAAAAAAATAAATGTTTATTTTATATTTAATTCATTTTCTAGCGATTAACAAGTAATACCTAAGATTTTAAATGAGTGCAGAGAGTTGTCATCTCAGGAATAATGGTGATAGATGGTTAATACTTATTTTGGGCCTGATATCGAGTGTTATAAAAAGTTATTGCAGAAACTGAGGCCAGTGCTTACATTACAGCACCGAAAAAAAATAGAAAAAATATCCGAAAATAGCTTATGATTTTCAGAAGTGAGGAACAATTGAAGAGGCATGCAAAAGCTTTTTAAATATAGACCTTTATCTCCGTTGCTTTTTAAGGAGTTGCAATATCAGGAGATTTACTTTGCTTCTTACACAGAATTAAATGATCCGCTTGACTTGAGTGCGAGGATTGATTTCTCGGTTCGAGAAGAAACTCAGATTGATATTTTGCTGTGGTTTCTATTTAAGAAATCACTTGTACTGGGTACGGACGTATCAGAAAAAATACGGGAAAATAATAGAAGGTTGGTGCGGTTCGTGCAAGACAAAGAAAAAGCCAATGCTTTTAATAAGTCGGTCTTTGATCACCTTGTACGGTTAAAAAGCGGCAGGCCTTTCATTTTTTCGGACGTCGCCGAGCAGGCTATTTACCTCGCAATTGCAGAGCAATCGGGGTTTTTTGATGAAGTAATGAGGCTGACCCGACTATTTTTGTTAAATAGTCATGTGTCGTGCTTTTCTGAGACGCAGGCATCGTTTCTGATGTGGGCGCATTACGCTGGCAGTCATCAAGGCGTATGCTTGGAGTTTACTTTAAATAGGGCTGGGAAATTTCCTTTTGAAATCTCGGGTGAACGGGAGTTTCATAATGGTACTTATTCTGATGGTTTTGCCGAAGGTGTTTCAGAGGTGCTTCTCTTTGAGGGTAATATCGAAAGGGTCAACTACACCTATGAGGAAAAATGTATCAATTTCTTTGATTTTTCGCCGGTGTTTAATAATGAACATGATTGTGACCTGCGAGGGCTTTCCAAGTCGCGTTGGCATGGGTTTGCTTACTACTTGAAAAGTGTGTTTTTAAGTAAAACAGCAGATTGGGAATATGAAAACGAATGGCGTGCCATTCACATCAATTTCGATGGTATTAAGGAGCCGGAAGAGCGCATACGACATTATCCCATTGAAGCACTAACCGCAATTTATTTTGGCGTCAATACACCTTTGAATGTTAAAAAACGTATCTATACATTATATAAGGAAAAGAAGCATAAACCGATTTTTATGGAAAGCAAGTTGTCGAGTAATCGCGAGTTGGGCTTTGAGGAATGGGAAATGGTGGAAGAATGAAGATTAAATTTCAATTCAAGTTATCTCACCTGATATTTGGCGAGGAATGAGACGAGCCGCGAAGCGAGATGAACTGTCGTACTTGCCGCTGCCGCGAATCCTCTAAGAGGGCTTAGGAGTTTTTCTTTTTTCGCAATTCTCTTTTTTCTGCCCCCAGGTTTTTAAGGGCCGCTTGTTGCTCAGGAGAGTTTAATTTTAAATGCTGATACAAGTTAAGGAAAACATCGCCCGGCTCTTCCTTTAGAGCTAACGCAATTAAATATACCTCTTTTGCCAAAAGCCCGGCATTTGGGTCGTTGAAGAGTTCGCTAAGCCTAGGTTCTTTGATGCCAGTCTTTTTTGAAAGAATGACGTTACTATTAATTCTTGTAGTCATGAAACGTCCGAGAGGTGTAAGCTCCTTCTTAGAACCGTTTTCCGGATATCTAGGACTATCAATCTCAGTAAGGTGTAGTTCTTTAAAAACTTCCTTGGCTACCTCATTCATATCATCATCTATAGCCAATACGATTAAATAAAATTCTTCTGCGTAAAGTCTGCTACTTGTATTATTCCATAATTGACCTATTCGATTCTCAGAGATATTAGTTTTGCGGTAAATCTCAACTTTACTGGCTTTTCTTTTGTGTAGATATAAACCGAGGGGTGTCAATCTGAAATTTTTCTGTTAAGTGTTTTGTAAACTTACTTTTACAGTGATTAAACATCAAAATATTGAATATTTACTTGTATTTAATTAATTTTAATTTGTTAAATAGGTGTTTTTATTATATATTTGGATGTTAAGTGAATTAATGATTTAAAAAGGTATTAATTAAAGAGTCTTGCGGCTACAAATCTGACGCCGTAACGCAAGACAGCAGATTTAATACCCCATATCTTTATTGGATGTGCTATCTTTGCACACTCCAATGGATGTGGGGGCTGCTGTTATTCCGTGTTACGTAAGGCGTCAGAACTGAAATGTAGCCACGGTTAGCAGTTCCCACATTTATTGTTTCCTGCGCGCCCTAGACTCGTATTTATCAATACGGGTATGAATTTTTTTTCCTTCAAAGAACTCCTTCAAAATATTATCTCTGCACCCGAGTAAACCTTGAGAACAAATCTTAACATCTCATTACGGGATGCGAGTCTGTTTTAAGCCTCTTGCCACTTCAATTGGGCTTTAGGACATCCGGTATTGATGATTAGTTATGAATCACAGGATAAAAGGCCTTTTTTGCAATTAAAAACTACGATCTACACTGATTTGGAAGCTGAAATTTACCATACAAAAGAAGAAGCTAACGCGGCGTTTGATAGCCGGATAGCTGAGTTCTTCTCCCATTATTCCCTTCAGGAAAGCAAGGAACTTCTCTGGTTCTGGCTTAAAGCTACTGTTAGCGGAAACTATTGCCGTCTGCCTCACCTGGAGCGCGATAATCTCATTACATTTTATGAAGAACTGGATCAAATGGTAGAAGCGGTCTGGAAACTTCATATTCAAGGGGAAGGAGTTCTCCATGCTTAGCCATCCGGTCGTTCATTGGGATTTAGTGATCTGTCCCCCGGAGTAATTCCAGTCATCCTCCCGATCACAGCGTGATCGCCTTTTTCCTTTTCATTCAACAGTCCAACGTTAATTAATATTCAAAAAATGCTCAAAAACAGAGTACGGGGACTTCTTTGCCCTTTTCGAAGGCCGGATGCCAGACCGATAAAGACCGAAGCTTCCCCCGAATTTCCAGTAAATCATACCGCCAGTAATGCGGGTGGTGTGATCGTAATAGCATACTTAATTCTCATCGTAATACTGTCTCTTTCGCAAATTATCTGTGCCTACGCCCAGACCATCCAAACCCTCACCGGCAAAGTCACCGACGAAAGGGGAGAAGCCCTCGCCGGTGCCATCATCAAAATAAAAGGCACCACGTTCGCTACCAGTTCCGGCAAGGATGGTGCCTTCCAGATCACAACCCCCTCCGCTACCCCCACACTGATTATTACCTTCATTGGCTACCAGTCGCAGGAAACCACCCTGAAGCCCGGGCAAACGTTCCTATCCGTTTCGTTAATCCCCAACGCCACCCAACTGGAAGAAGTCGCCGTTGTCAGCACCGGCTACCAAATACTCCCCAAAGAGCGGGCAACGGGTTCCTTTACCAGTATCGATAACCAGCTGCTTACCCGCTCTGTCTCTACGAATATCCTCGACCGTCTAAACGGTGTGGCCAGCGGTCTGATCTTCACTGTTCCCGGTCAGTCTGTTATCAACCAGGGATCGATAGAAATCCGTGGCAGGTCAACGCTGTTCGGCAATGCCGAGCCGCTCATCGTGCTGGATAATTTCCCTTACGAAGGCGGTCTTGACAATATCAATCCCAACGACGTCGAAAGCATAACAGTCTTAAAAGACGCTGCGGCAGCCTCCGCCTGGGGCACCCGGGCAGGCAATGGCGTTATTGTGATCACAACGAAAAAAGGTTCCTTGCAATCGGGCGCGAGGATTGACGTCAGCTCCAACATTACCATTGGTCAAAAGCCCGATCTTTACTACTCGCCGCAGCTCAGTTCGGCGCAGTTTATTGAAGTACAGCAATTCCTGTATAATAAAGGTGCTTATACCAATACCATAAACGACGGGTATTCGGCCCTGGCCCCGGCAGTAGAACTGTTTGATGCCACCAGAAAGGGCCTGATTTCAGTATCCGATTCCCTGCAGGCTATCAATCAGCTGAAACAATACGATATCCGCGATCAGCTTTCACAATATTTTTACCGGCGGACCCTCAATCAGCAATACCAGCTCAGCCTTAGCGGGGGTGGCAGTTCACAGAAATACTTTCTTTCCGGAGGATATGACAGTAACCAGCCCGGACAGGTTGGAAACAGTTACCGGCGCGTCACACTGAATGCCAGTAATACCTGGTATCTCCTGAAGAATAAGCTGGAAGTATTTTCGGCCATGGTGTATACCGGAAGCCAAACCAAAGCCGGGAAGAATTTTCAGTTCAGCAATCCTTACGACCAGGTGGCCGATGCTGAAGGCAATGCCCTACCTGTAGCCAGCACGCTGAGATTGTCGTATGCTGAGAAGGCCGGAGAAGAGAAGCTGCTCGACTGGCTGTACAGACCTTTGGACGAGCTGAACAAGGGCTACAATACCACTAAAACCAACCAGACCAATTACCGGCTCAATCTTGCCCTGAATTATGCAATTACCAGCGGATTGAAGGCCTCGGTTCTCTATAACTATGAAAAAGGCAATACGGACCGGGCTACATTGAACGAACTGGAGTCCTTCTATACCCGCGACCTGATCAACCGGTTTTCGCAGGTAGATGAAGCCACCGGTGAAGTGAACCATCCCCTGCCTGTAGGAGATATATTCTATAACAACCTCTCTAATCTTCGCACCCACAACGGGCGGCTGCAACTCAATTATCACCATACCTGGGGCAGGCACGCCCTGGACGCCCTGGGCGGTACCGAGGTGAGGGAAACGAAGGTGCAGCAGGACTATTTCCAGTATTACGGCTACGACCGCAATACCGGAGTAAACCAAAACGCTTCAGTAAATTATACCACCGACTATCCTTATTTTTATGGTTCTTCTTCAGGCAGGATCCCTGCCAATACAGGGCAATCCGGAACGCTTAACCGCTACCTTTCCTGGTATTTTAATGGCTCGTACACCTATTCGGATAAATACATCCTGTCGTTAAGCGCCCGTAAGGATGAGTCGAACCTCTTTGGCGTTTCGGCCAATAAAAAAGGGGTGCCGCTATGGAGCACGGGCCTTGCCTGGAATATCAGCAACGAAGAGTTCTATGGCCTGGGATGGTTGCCTGCAGTCAAGCTGAGGGCGAGCTTCGGCTTTACGGGAAACGTAGATAACAGCCTTTCTGCTTTGCTTACTACTACCAGTTCTTCGCAGCATATCAACCAGTATAATACCATTTATGCCCTTGTTGTCAATCCGCCCAATCCCTCCTTAAGCTGGGAGAAAGTAAAGAACCTGAATGCCGGGATCGATTTCAATTCAAAGGGAGACCGTTTGAGCGGCAGTATCGACCTCTGGCGCAAGGAGGGCACAGATCTGATCGGCAGCAGCCCGATTGCCCCTCAAACCGGGATCACCGTGTTCAGGGGAAACTCGGCCAATACAGTAACAAGAGGGGCCGACATCAGACTGAGCAGCATAAACCTCCGCGGAGCATTCCGATGGACAAGCACCTTTCTGTATAATTACAGCAAAGACAAAGTCACCGCATACAAAGCAGACAATGGTACCAACTATCAGGTGGCTTCGTCCAACTACAACAATCCCCTCGAAGGCTATCCTTATTATTCAGTGTTCAGCTTCCGCTACGGAGGCCTCACTTCCGGCGGCGACCCGCAGGGTTATCTCAATGGCGAACTAAGTACCGATTACAGCGCTATCACCAACTCGGTAAACCGGGCAGAACTGGTGTTCCACGGATCTGCAACCCCTACCAGCTTTGGAAGCCTGCGCAACACATTTAGTTTTAAAGGGCTGGAGTTGTCGTGTCTGATCTCTTACAGGCTGGGATACTATTTCAGGCGGAATTCATTAAATGCCTCCACCTCATACAGCGACCTGTACCGGTATGCCGATTATGAGAAAAGGTGGCAGCAGCCCGGAGATGAACTGCATACCTCTGT
>DALYUO010000194.1:5986-9294 GCA_031981225.1 Pararcticibacter sp. | reverse complement strand
GCGGATACACATCCCACAAATTTTTGCCAATCAGTTCCTTCCTGTTAATCCCGAATATATCCTCCGATGCCCGATTCCAGTACGTAATGATCCAGTTGTTGTCAAGCGAAATAAACCCGTCTGTAATGCTATCTAAAGCTTTATACATCCTGTTAACAGAGGCTTCCCTTCGCTTTTGTTCTTCAGCCAATTCCTGGCGGACTAAATATTCAACGGTTATATCTTTGGCCAGTACGTATACGCCGGCGACTGATCCATTTACAATTATAGGAATATTGGTAACCGCAAGATGCTTTTTGTTACCTTTTGCCGTAATGGTATTAATCTCGAAGTGTATAACCTCTCCCTTTAGCGCCGTTTTAAATAAACCCAAAGCAACCTCTTGTTCCTCAGGAGCAATAAAATGAAGAAAAGACCTTGCTGATATTTCATCCTCGCTGCATTCTGCCAGCTTCAGTAAACTCTCGTTAGCCCGAAAAAAACGACCTTGTAGGTCGAGCGAAAAGACCGAGTCAGGCTGAGTGTGGAGCAGGGTTCCTTCCAGGCTTTCCGATTCAGCCACCCCAGCTTTCTGATGAATTTCCCCTGCCATGATACTTTCCGTTATATCGGTAACGGTTTGCAAAACAAACGCAACATTATTCACTGCATCAGCCGGAAGGCTTTGGGTTTCGATAAGCCAGAATCTTTCTTCTCCATTATCCCGGCGTTTAACACGCTGGATTAGTCTGCCGGAGCTGCTTGTACCGGTTACCTTGTCGGGAGCGTTTTTAAACAGTTCAGGTTCCTGAAAAATAAAAGGGCTGTTGAAAATCAGTTCTTCAAAATCATATCCTATTACATCCTCTACAGTCCGCCCAATGAGCCGCAAATAACTATGATTTACTTCCCTGACAATAAAACTCCTTCCCTTCTCTTTTACCAGAATAAGAGATGGAATGGGAGACTTATTAAAAGCTAATTGAAAATAATTGTATGAAAGCACTGTCAAAACATAGGGATTGCACTTGTTTAAAATTCAATTCTCTATGCTTTTACTTAAAAAAGCTATTAAGGTTACAATATCCGGTTGATTTATGCTTTGCCCTGATTCTCAATATTTAAGTACAGGAACAATAACCTCATCCCGCTTGACGCTGAACTTATAAATACCTGCCTGAGCATCCCACCGTTTAACTACCGGGACTACCCGTGTTCGCCTGGGACTTACGTGTTCGCTGTCAAAGTGAACATGGTATACATAATATAATTCGCCGTCCAGCCCTTTAAACAAATCTCCGTGACCTGAGCCATTTTCGCCGGTCACAGAGCGATGAATAACCGGATTGTTTTTCTGCTTGATCCATGGGCCGTACGGAGAGCCGGAAACCGCGTAGCCAACAGAATAGTCAATATTTTTGAAATGGTTAGCTGAATAAAACAGATAGTATTTATTCTTCAGTTTAAAAACAGTAGGCCCTTCCATGATTGGCACCGATTCAAAATCAGGAGTGGCCTCCCAGGATTCAGTCTGGTCAAAGCACTTCTTTAACGTTTCAGGCTTTATCTTACCCTCCTTCAGGTTAAACTCTGCCACCCACAAGTAATTACCCTTATTAAACCGAACGTGATACAAGTAGTACTTGCCGTCATCGTCTTTGAAAACAAATGGATCAATATTCTTAGCCGAACCATCAATTGGAACAACTTCTTTCTGCCTGTAGGGACCCAACAAAGACCTGGACTGAGCTATGACAGTTTGTTCGCTGGCTGTATATGCCAGATAATAGGTATTGCTCGACTTAAATATTTGTGGCGCCCAGAAGCCTTCGGTACCATAAGCCCGATCGCCCTTGCTCAGGATCATGTAAGCAGGGCCCTTTGTCCCCGCGGGTGGAGCCCACGACTTTAAGTCTGTAGATTCTAAAATACTAAATCCCGGTTTTCCCTTGCCTCCTCCGGTCCCGGTAAGATAATATTTACCGTTGTGGACATAGATGGTCGGGTCAGCAAAAAATATTTCCTGTTTCTCCTGAGCTGCTATTTGCAGAGCAGTGAGTATAATAATGCAACTGGTGATAATAGATTTCATTGTTCGGAGACTTCCATTAAATGTACATTTTTTAATATTTCATGTAAAGAGTATCGTTTATGGATGACGGTCAAGCAGTACATCACCCAGCTACACATCACCCAGCTACGTAGAGACCTTTTTCAATGCCTCCTCTAATGAGCTCAGGAAACTGATATGTCCTGTTTTATTACTTTCATAAATAAAGTCGCGGATGCTCTTTGCAGGGTACGATGAAAAATCGCCTACTATAGCGAGCCTTACACGGTAGTTGGAGAACTTTTGAAGTATTTCACCAGCAAGGCCAGTTTTCAAATCAAAAAAATCAGGAGTAATATTCTGTTCCCGAATGACTATTGCATCGAACCCCTGATAGTAGAGATTGCCCAGCAGATCGAGAGCATCTTCGACACTTTTAATTAAAACACTGTCCTCATCTACTTCTGCTATATTTTTATCATTTATGACATGAGTATTTACATTCATATTCAAATTAACCAAAATTTCTGCTAATTCAGATTGAATACAATAACAGATAGCGATTACAGTTTATGGGTTTAACCCTTGCAGCTGAAGGAGGTCGTAGTCTGACGCATTTTAATTTGAGTTTAAAAGTTAACTTTGAGCGGAAATTACCTAATCAGATATTATCATGAAACCATTACTAACCTTTTTTGCGCTCACAACTTTCATAAATATAAGCGCTATTGCACAATCGGTAGTTGTTAATCCGGATGGAACCCACTCAACGGTGATCAATAACGGAACAACATCTACGATTATTAATCCAGACGGCAGCCATTCAACTGTTATCAGCGATGGGAATAACCGTACCCTAATAAATTCAGGGGGCAGGTCTGTTGCTGCTGCCAATTTCTGGAACGCAGGGGAACAGATGATAGCAACACTAAAAGACAGGGCTCCAAAACATGACGGGGTTTCTCTACGGTCTTATTCTTTTCAGGATCTTGATAACGATGGGAAGTATGAGCTGATGGAGAAAATAAACCGGATTGAAGAAGCGTCGACAGGGCTTCTAAATATCGAGCTGTATGCGGCGTTTGAGCTGGTTAAGATATACAAATTTAAGAATGGCAAATTCATTGAATGCCATTCAGGATGCGCTGATTATTTTTCAACCAGAGTTCACCACTATCAGTTTTGGAAAAAACAGATTGTAAATCCCATAAACCTGTCTACTGATTCAAGGGCACTTATAAAAAACAATAAGCCCTTATTTATAAGCGAGCTCAATAGA
>DALYUO010000194.1:5569-5976 GCA_031981225.1 Pararcticibacter sp. | reverse complement strand
ACGCGAAGCAAGATAATACAGAGAGAGCGCAAAGAAGCCCCTCTCTGTATTTACAATAATTACGCTATTAATATCCCGGATTCTGCTCCAAATTATTGTTGCCCGAAATGGCCCTTGTGGGCACCGGGAACCGCTTCAAATGATCTGAAGCAGAGGCTTTGTGATCCCACCAGTTCTCAGTAGTGAACATATTCCAGCGCAACAGGTCGGTACGCCTGCGGCCCTCTCCCAGGAACTCGATGCTCCACTCATCGATAAAGCGATATTTATCGAAAGTGGCAGGCTGAACGGGATTCGGATCGGCGCCATTGGCGAAGTTGCGTCGTCTGACGGTATTGATCAGCTCTGCAGCCCCGGCCACATCTCCTCTGCGCCATTTACATTCTGCTAACATATAGTAGATCTCC
>DALYUO010000194.1:4338-5559 GCA_031981225.1 Pararcticibacter sp. | reverse complement strand
AAGGCGGATTACAGGGTTATCCGCCCCCCAGCGTAGCGTGTTGTCGGCTAAATTCGGAATGGGCACCTTAACGAGACGAACACCGGTATTCTCCTCTCCCTCCGACATTTTAGATGGAAGCTGCGTTATAGAACTGTATTTTTTTCCAGGCCCCACTTCCGAAAAGCGTCCTACCTGATCGCGAAATGAGAGCGGTCTGTCTTTATATTCCTCTCCTCCTCTAATAACACCGCCATCCGGCTTGCGTTGTGCTCCGATAAGAAACATGCCTTCATAATTGCCACCTCCCAGATACCGGTAAGGACTTTTCCGGAGGTCGCCGTTGCTGAACTTTTCAAAAGGCGAGCCTAGCTTCCATTAGTTCTGGTAGAGTGTAGAGTCGGGGCGGCGTGAGGGCGTGAGATGAGCTCCATTATTGGCTCCCATATCCTGTCCGAAATACTCGCGGCTGTTATAATGATAAAAACTACTGTAGAACCAGTCGTACTGAAGCTTATTAAACTCCGACGGAATCGACCAGATGACTTCCCTGGATCGGTCGTTCCTGAATGAATGCGGGCCGTACCAGACCGCATCCAGCTCGTATGGTCCATATTTACCGTCAATGATGTCCTGCGATAGCTGCTGGCATTCCTGATACATCGGACGCCCGACATAGACCTCGGCATTGAAATAAAGTTCCGCGAGCATGGCGGCAGCGGCGGCCTGTGTCAGCTCACCTACCGCACGTTCATCTGCATCCTCTTTTTTCGGCAACTTCTCGATAGCGGTCTTCAGTAATTGTTCAATATGAGCAAACGTTTCCTGATCTGTATTGCGGGGTAAATTTTCACCTTCGAGGCTATTAAATATCGGTAAGCCCCCAAAAAAATCGAGCCCGCGCATATAGAAGAAAGCAATCAGAGTATTCAGCTGGTTTAGGTGCGCCTGCTGGTCGTCTGCCGTTAATGCAAATTTGGTATAATCAAGCTTCTCAAGATCGCTTCGCGCGTCGAGGGCAAGCGCTATACCCATTAGCGTTCCGCTCCAGCTCCCCCATATCCAGCCGTCGTCAGGCGTCCACGTATGGTAATGATAACGTTCGTTCTCACCACCATTGTACCAGTGCGGGCCCTTTGTTGTGATGGCAAAGTTATCTGCAGTGTGCTCCTGCAGATTCCAGCGGTCCTCGCCAACATACCAGCGGGCATGTGTAAAGGGGCGGTTGAGCGCGGCCAGTAT
>DALYUO010000194.1:571-4328 GCA_031981225.1 Pararcticibacter sp. | reverse complement strand
TTTTTCACTTTTGAAAAATGTTTCGGGGGTAACCTGGCTATAGAACTCCTGATCGAGCTTTGTACAACTTCCGAGTATGAGCAGCGGAAGGAACATATATATCAAAAACTTTTTCATATTCATCCATTTTTGTCGTTAAAAACTTGCCTGTAAACCGAACATGAATGTGCGGGTCTTCGGATAAACATCCAGCCTTTCAAAACCCGGAGTCAGTCCGTTAATATTAACTTCGGGATCCAGACCACTGTACTTTGTAAACACGAAAAGGTCTCTTCCTGCTGTATAGACACGAATGTTCCTGAACGGACCTATCCATTTTTTGTTAAAGGTATAACCAAGGCTGATAGCGTCCACCTTCAGAAAATCTCCCTTTTCGAGCCAGTAATCGCTCAGTTGCTTTTCTTTTGCGTTTCGAAGGTCCCCGAGAGCGCTTTTCAAAACGTTCCTGCCGTTAATATTGGGAATACCATAGTACATGTTCACCATATTGAAAACATCATATCCCAGCCAGCTGCGCAGGTATACACCGGCATCCCAGTTCTTATAGGCAACGGTGTGGTTCCAGGAAAGCTGTATTTTCGGGATCGCATTTCCAAGAAAGCGTTTATCCTCCAACTTTTTATCGCTCGAGGGAATCACCTCGTTATTCTTATTATACAGCAGCCAGTCGCCATTTTCGGTAAAACCAGCAAATTTCCAGATATAGAATTGCCCGATGGCCTCGCCTGCGTAGAGCCGTACCGCGTTACCCGGAGAGCCGGGTGCAGGGAAATTCATCTCATCCTGAAAGGTCTGACTGCCATAGAGTGTACGCAATGTTGATTTATTATGTGCGGCAACAATGGAAGTGCTATATGTCCAGTTGGTGGTTTTGATGGCATTATAGTTCAGCTCAAACTCTAGTCCTTCATTTTCCATACTGCCTACGTTCATGGTTGTTTTATCATAGATGTATGGCGGTTGCGAAACGCTGATGTCGTAGATCAGATCGTCGATCACTCTTTTGTAATAGTCAAACCGGCCGCTTAGTTTATTATTCAGGATGGCGAAGTCTATACCCGCATTATACTCTTTTTTCACTTCCCACTTAATACCCCTATTCTGGTTATGTTTTACGCCAAAAGTACGATTCCACTCCCCGTCAAAGAGCCACCACGTATCGGCCGAGTACATCCGGGTGGATACTTCGGCGCCGAAACCTTCGTTACCGGTTTCTCCGTAACCAGCCCTGATCTTAATATCGTTAATAAAACTGATGTCCTTCATAAACGGCTCCTGGCTCAGTCGCCACCCGAGCGAGATTCCCGGAAAAGAGCCCCATCTGTATTCAGGTGAAAACTTGGAGGAACCTTCATATCGCAAATTAGCAGTAACAATATAGCGGTCTTTGAACGAATAATTAACACGGCCGAAGAAAGCGGCTAGTTTGACCCATGGATTTTTCCATGACCCGAGCCCCGCTCTTCCATCAACAAGCTGAGTGCCCGAACCCATATCATGCTCCTGGAGTCCATCAACTGGAAAGTCCGAATTCTCTGCCGAAAATCCCTGACCATTAAAGTCCTGATAACTATACCCGGCAACTGCATTGACCTGATGGTCGTCAAAACGCTTCCTATAGCCGACAGTCCACTCGAAAATACGGTCGTCCCAGCGTTTATATTCCTGTTTTGCATAACCGTCTGTATCTTGCTCCCGTGAAACGCGGTGTTGCGCCGACCGGAAAAAGCGGGGGTGTTCCGTATTATTCTTTATACCAAACATGGCAGAAGTATACAGTTCTTTCGTGATGTTCAGCTTTACCGTAGCGTTGGCAAGCAGGTAACGGTACTGGTTTTCTTTTTTCCGGAGCATCACTTCTGCCAGCGGATTCCATTTTTCAAATCCGCCTGTAAGTACGTTATAACCGCTGGGATCCGAGGCATCGTATGCAGGGATAGTGGGATCGAGGCCGATGGCTATATTGAAAATACTATTGTTTTCATCCCTGAAATTACCAGGTGCACTGTTTCCCGGGAATTCGGCATTGACTTGGTTATAACTTACATTGGTAGTCAGCTCAATCAGATTGTCGAAAAACTTAAAATTACTATTCAGCCTTCCCCCTATTTCACCCCGCTCAGAACCAATAGAAATCCCTTTCGCATCGCGTTTAAAGAACGTGGTATACACATTGGCCGTTTCCGATCCGCCACTCACATTGATCACTTGCCGGTGACTAAACGGATTTTTATTGGTAATCAAGTCATACCAATCGGTTCTTGCTCCCTGGTCTTCACCGATCCCATTAGCTACATATTCATCTCCGGAAAGCACTTCAGGCCTTTTCCGTATACTTTCTACAAAATATTCGGAAGTGAAATTAACGGACGCCTGACCGATACGAGGCCTTTTGGTGGTGATAAGAAGGACGCCACCTGATGCCCTTGTGCCATATATAGCTGCTGCCGAAGCATCTCGCAGCACGTTAATAGACTCAATATCCTCTTTGGCAACGGAATTGATATCGCCTCCAGGTACTCCGTCGATCACCACCAGTGGCCCTTGCGCCGACTTAACTGAGTTCACTCCTCTCAGTTGCAGCGATACATCGGAATTGGGGTCTGAACCGTTGGTTGAGGCGATACTCAGACCAGGCACCTTACCTTGTATAGCAATCAGGGGCGAAACAGAGCCGGTAACCAGGTCTTCCTGCTTCAGATTCGAAACCGCGCTGGTAAGCTCACGCCGGTCAATCGAACCATACCCTACCACTACTACTTCACTCAGGGCGTTAGCCTGTTCCTGTAATTTGATGGTTATTTCTTTCTGATTCCCAGCCTGCACTTCCCTGGTAACATAACCGATGTACGAAAATACCAGTGTAGCACGGGGACCAGGTATTGCAATTTCAAAGGCACCATTCAGATCCGTGGATGTCCCAACTGAAGAACCCTTGACCTTTACGCTTACCCCTATCAATGGCTCCGTACCGTTTGCATTAGTGACCTTTCCTTTAATTACTGTTTGTTGATTCCTGGCTGCAAACAACGATGTTTTGTTTGGCAATGCGTAGAGAGGCTCTCCGAGCACTACGCAACCAAGCAGGATGGTTAAAAACCACTTCTTTTTGCTTTTCATACCGATTTAATTTAAGTTAATTAACAGAACTAACAGATCACTTAACTGCAGTTAAATGACTGAAAATAAGACATACTGCTCACGGCCTGTTATAGCGTAAGTTTGATCATGCCGTGAGTTATTAGCTAGTGCTTAATTGGTTGAATTGATTAATTCTTTTTTACTGTTCTATGCGAATTAAATTGGGGAGAGTTGGATACGTCGTGTTCTTCCACGATTATGGGTTAGATGGGGTCTTCAACAAGACCATGCCTATCCTTAATTTTATCTTTTCTATAGCTGGACAAGGATCGGTAACAGGTGTTCGGAAAAGTCAGATAGTTAGTAGAATTTTTCATATAGGTTGTTTTATAGTGTCAGTAAGTCAAAGTTATATTAAACACTTTTAACCTACTCACGTGTAAGGAAAAAAATTGTAAAAATCCAAACAGAAAAAAATTAAAATACTTGAAAATCAGAACAATAACCTAAAACAATCCCTACAAAATCTAACCTTTCCCTACAATAATTACTCCAAAGAGGCAGATTTATCGCTTACTTTAGGATAGATTATTGAGTAAGGCGGATGTTGCAGTGTTGCGAAGCGGGCACTTCTGGCACGTTCGGCGCTGGCGCTGGGTATTGCCACGGCAGATGA
>DALYUO010000194.1:0-561 GCA_031981225.1 Pararcticibacter sp. | reverse complement strand
AGTACCGCATCCCCGCAGTAAATGCGCGACGTCCGCTCGGGGAACTGGTCGAGGAAGGCACTGCCCTGCTCGTGAGCATCCGCGGCTGGCAGCAGCAAGCCTATCTTCACAAAGATGCCCGAGCCGGGCGACACATCGAAGGGCAGGCATTACTATCTCCCTTCGATCCGCTGATTTGGTACCGCCCTCGAACGGAAAGAATGTTCGGCTTCCAATACCGGCTTGAAATCTATACCCCTGCTCACAACAGGGAGTATGGATACTATGTTCTGCCATTTTTAATGGATGGAGCACTCGTGGCGCGTGTCGACCTGAAAGCTGACCGCAAGAACGGAATACTAATAGTACAGCGGCTACACACCGAACCTGATGCACCAGCTTATACCGTTGAACGGCTGATGGAAGAGCTCCGCCTGATGGCCTCATGGCTTAATTTATCAGACGTTGTCATAGTTTACGGTGGTAGATAAGTTATACTCCGCCCCATACTATCCCCTGGTCCTCCCCTGAGTATGAATATAACCCCAGTTCAGCTAATGATTCCCTAGTATGAGTCTACCT
>DALYUO010000193.1:9120-9441 GCA_031981225.1 Pararcticibacter sp. | reverse complement strand
CCATGCAAAGCGGTAAGGCAACCATACTGAAGAATCAGAAGTTTTTGTATAATGGAGAAGTGGTTTCTTATTTTGACGTTCCATTCGCTGCTTCGCAGAACACCGAAAAGTTCGCCAAGAAAGGCTCGTTAAACCTTTCAAGGATCTATTTCCTGGTTACATACAATTCTGCATCGGCAAGTGAACTGGTGATCAATAGCCTCGCTCCTGTTATGGATGTAAAGCTTATCGGTCATCCTACCTATGGGAAGCCTGTCGGCTTTTTTGCTATTCATATTGATAAATACGACCTCTATATCCCCCAGTTCCAGACGAAGAACC
>DALYUO010000193.1:4620-9108 GCA_031981225.1 Pararcticibacter sp. | reverse complement strand
GCCGGCGACTATTTCGACGGATTAAGTGTTAGCAAAGAGGCGAATGACGATATTACCAAGGCCTTTGGTGATCCTACGGAGAGATATCTTGCCTATGCACTGGCCTATTCTGCGAACGGCAATTATACGATCAGTTCTACCAAAACCTCCGCAACTACACGTCCTTCGGTAGTAATGAGTAATGAAAGATTGAGGGAAGTAAACAATAAACTGGAAGGCGACAAGTTTAAAGGAATGGTGGATAGACCACGTAGACGTTAGCAGTTAAAAGAAAACAGGTTAGATGAAAATACGGAGATATACATTTTCTGCAAGGCTCTCAATTCTTGTGTTAGTGATTTATGGTATAGCAGCGGCAGGCTGTAAGAAGGCGAAGAAGGAAGAGGCTCAGCCAGAACCGGAACCCAAGGTTACGGTGACTCCGCAAAGTTCTCGTGCTGAACTATCAGCCGACTCAATGTTTCTCTATGCAAAAGAGGTTTATTTATGGAATGATTTGTTGCCCACTTACGAAGTTTTTAATCCACGCCAGTATGTAAACAGCGATGAAGAGGCTGGGTTAAACAATGAGTTGTTTGCAATAACAAGGTATGCAAAGAACTCATATGAGTACAACCAAGGTTATCCAAATGAAACAAAGTACAGCTATATCTTTGATACCGATGACGCTAATCCCGTCTCGTATACTTTGCCTGCTAAAAGCTCTGTGGATCTGGAAGGTAACGGTTACGACTTTGGATTTTATGTAGGATTGTTTGGGACAAAGACTTCTTACGAAGTAAGAGTGCTCTCTGTCTACAAAGGGTCTCCTGCCGAAAAAGCCGGAATAAAAAGGGGAGATGTATTTACGTCAATAAACGGAACGCAGGTTACCGCTAACTATACTTCGTCCGTTGAAGATTTCATAAACGCTGCTTTATTTGATGCATCAACTATAACCCTGAAAGTTTTGAAAAATACCGGGGCTTCATCAGATATTGTTTTAAGCAGAACATCTTATAAAAGCAATCCAATATACCGTGATTCTGTCTATACCTCGGGAACAAAGAAGATCGGTTACCTGGCCTTTGCGCGCTTTTCTACATTAACGAATGCCCAGCCTGCACTTGATGCGGCTTTTAATAAGTTTGCTGTCGCAGGGGTGACTGATTTGATTGTCGATTTCAGATACAACGGAGGCGGGTATGTAAGCACTGCTCAATATTTAGCGGATCTGATAGCGCCAGCGACGATTAACGGTAAGGTGATGTATAGAGAGTATTTCAATTCTACTTTGCAAAACGGCAAGGCATCCATACTGAAAAACCAAATTTTTCTTGTGAATGGCCAGCCTCAAGATGAAAATGGAAAGTTGCTCACTTATGCGGATCTGGACTACAGCGTCAACGGGAATACCTACAAGTTCGCCAAAAAAGGCTCTTTAAATAACGTACAAAAAATCGTGTTTCTGGTATCAGGCAACACAGCATCTGCCAGCGAACTGGTTATTAATAGTCTTAAACCTCATATAGCCGATATTAAGCTTATAGGTGAACAGACCTATGGCAAGCCTGTTGGTTTCTTTCCTGTTACAATTGACAAATACGAGGTGTACTTTAGTATGTTTCAGTCGAAAAACTCTGAAGACCAGGGAGAATATTTTAATGGTATAGAACCCAGCTATCCATTAGAGGAAATAACAGGAGCGAATGATAATAAATATGATTTCGGAGATCTTTCCGAAAAGTTACTCGCAAGTGCTTATAGCTATCTGGTAAATGAGACGTATACAGGTACTGCTAAAAAATCATCATCTGTTAAGTCATCGTCTGGCAGCAGCATATCAGGATCTAAAATGGAGTCATTTTCTCCTGCCCGCGAAGAGTTTAAAGGGATGATTGAAGACCGGAGGAAAAGAAAATAACTCTTTGGTCTTACCGCATTATCTTTTTATTCCTGAATATTTTCTGGATGGTCTTGCCCTGGTCGTAGTTTTTCACCACCTCAAGAATACTGCTTACGGCATTCTTGTAAAACTCTTTATTAATATTTTCAAAATCATCCGTCGGCTGGTGATAGTCTTTATGGTCTTCTACGCCAAAGTATAGAAAAGGAATCTTTTTAGCGTGAAAGGCGCCATGATCTCCCTGGTTTGTCCAGTCATCCGTGGATGTTTGCTGTGGGTTATCATGTCCCGTGAGTAATTTGATGTGAGTTTTAGTAACGAACAGGTAACCCTTTAACTCCGGATAGTGGTAGGTGCCCGCCACATAGAGTTCCCCCTTGTCATTGTGACTGATCATATCCAGGTTTACATTCAGCTTTATTAGGCTCAATGCAACCGGAGGCCTGGCAACAAAAGCTTTGGCGCCTTGCAATCCCATTTCTTCGGCATCAAAGGCCGCGAATACAAGCGTGTGTTCCGGTTTGGTGCGACTGAAGTATTCAGCTATAGCAAGAACCCCGCCTATTCCCGAGGCATCATCATCCGCCCCGTTATATATCTTTCCGTTTATTACCCCTAAATGGTCGTAATGGGCGGATATCACTATTACTTCCTTCTTCTTTCCCTGAATGTATCCGATAAGATTCGTTCCGTTGATCGTTTTCCCCTGACTTTTGAAGCTAAATGAATGCTTAAAGCTATTGTTAAAGCTTTTTACCCCAACAGCCCTAAACCGCTTAACAATATATTCTGCAGCCATGCGGTTACCCTGAGTCGCCGTTTTTCTGCCCTGATATTTATCAGAGGAAAGCTCCTTTACATCATTTAATAAAGACTGGCATCTGCCCGCAAAACAAGCAGAAAGAAGAATCCCCAGAATAACCAGACTCCTGATCATACAATCACTACTTTTAACAGACTTATAACCTATAACTTAAAACTCTCCACTTTCAACTCTCAACATTCAACTCAACGGGGTATTCCCTCAAATCCACAGCCACAACCCGCGAGATGCCTTGCTCAACCATCGTTACACCATAAACGATATCGGTACTCGCTATAGTACGTTTGTTATGCGACACCACTATAAACTGCGATTCAGAGGAGAATTTGCGTATAATATTATTGAACTTGTCGATGTTGGTATCATCCAGCGGAGCATCTACCTCATCGAAAATACAAAAAGGAGCGGGTTTTAGCAGGTATAGTGAAAAGAGCAGGGCCGTTGCCGTTAATGTCTTTTCTCCTCCCGAGAGCTGGTTAATCGACAGAGGGCGTTTTCCCTTGGGGCGCGCAATGATGTCGATGTCCGATTCCAGAGGATTCTCAGGATCAGAGAGTATCAGATCACAGCTGTCCTCCTCGTTGAAGAGCGAACGGAACACGCGGATGAAGTGCTCTCTAACCTGCAGGAATGCATCCATAAACTTGCTCTTCGCGCTGTCGTCTATTTCCCTGATCGTTTCCATCAGCGAAGCTTTGGCCTCCAGGAGGTCTTTTTTCTGTCCCTGAATAAAGGAATAGCGATCGTTCATTTCCTTATAAGCTTCCATGGCCATCGAGTTGATAGCGCCGAATTCATCCAGCTGACGTTTAAGCTTATCCGTTCTTTCTTTGAGATCGTCTTCGTTCTCTTCCTCAGGGATCTCAGCGTCAAGAAGGTCGGCGATGTCAATCGAAAATTCTACCGATAATCTTTCTTTTAAGGCATTCAACTCCAGCCTCAGACTCGTTTTTTTCTCCTTCAGTTCGTTGCCGATTAATTCGGACTGCTCTTTTTTACGCCGCAATGCAGAAACAGAACTCTCCGTTTCCGTTATCACGCCTCTTGACTGGTAATACTCCTGCTCAGCGTCCCGTACGCCCTTTTCAAACTCTTCTTTCTGAGCATACATGGCTATCAGATCTTCATCTGAGTGATCTACATGCTGAAGAGTGTCATTGATCTCCGAGCGGGTCTTTTCAAGTTCTGTGCCGTTGGTGGCGATTCTGGTATCGAGCCCCTGCTGCTGACTGTCGCGGTAGTCCAGGTCCTTTTCGATCCCCGAAACTTTATTTTGCTGCTGATGGAAGCGGATGTTCTCCTGGTTCCAGGCTGTCGCCTTTTCTGTAACGAGTTCTGCAAGTTCGTGATAGGCCTGCTGCTTTTCAGCCAGCATGTTGCTCATTTCCTGCTTCTTGTCTTTTAGCCGGTTCAGTTCAGGACCGGCTTTCTCAAGCTCCTCATTCAGCGACCGGATCTTCTGTTCGATATCCTGCTTGCGGTTCTGGCTGTTCTGAATAAATGTCGTATACTGCTCCTGTCGCGTTTGCAGGGAGATAAGTTCGTTATTCAGTCGGCTCGTGTCCTGCTGCAACAGCCGTATATCTTCTTTTTTTGAACTCGATCTCAACGTACCCGTCTTCTGAACCTCCTGTTCAATCGACGTTTTGAGCACACTGATCTTATTTTCAAGAGCCCTGATCTCTTTGGCAAGGTTTTCAAGATTCTTCGCACGGCCGATACGTTTACCTTCAAAGAGCCCCACAGAGCCGCCAGCCATGGTAATGCGGCTTTTAATAAA
>DALYUO010000193.1:239-4610 GCA_031981225.1 Pararcticibacter sp. | reverse complement strand
ATAAACTTACCGCTGCCGCTGAGGATAACAATATTCTTATCGGGGAGGATGCTTCCTAATTCTTCCTCATCGCCGGTAGTCAGGATAAATACATTTCTGAGAAGCTGGCGACAAAGTTTGCTGTATTTTTCTTCAACGTCAATGATGCTGAGGGCAGGAATAAGGTTGCTTCCCACCATATCAAGCGTCGAAGGTTCAGGCCCTGCATCTAATGCTGCAAGAATAAAGAAGTTTGCCCGGCCCTTGGATGAGTCGCTCAACAGCCGTATGGCCTGAACTGCCTCCGCATGAGTTTCTACCACATAGTGGTTCATTACAGGCTCCAGGTAGTTCTCAATTGCGATACGGTATTCTTCCTTACAGAAAAGAACATCCGAAAGGAGAGGGGCCTGTTTTGCCCATCCCGTGTTCTTCTTCAGAAACCGGATTGATTCGGGAAAGCCCTCGAGGTTATCTACCAGCGATTTTGTAAGGTTATATTCATTTTGCTTGGCATCCAGCTTCCGGCTCTCGGCCGACAGTTGTTCTTTATGCCTGTTTAGCTGCTCGTCGGTCGACTTGATCTGCAGCTCCAGGTCGTCTTCATACATCTGCGCGGCCTCAAGCTCTTCTTTTTTGATTTTCAGCTTGTTGTCGAGCTCGGATATCGCTTTGTTGAACTCATTCAGCTCCGTCTCTTTCGATTCCGTATCGGCGATATTGCGCCTGCTCTCCTGCAAAAGGGCGTCCTTTTGAATATTCAAAACGGTCAGGTCCTTTTCAACCTTGTACACCTCGTTCTGCAGCTCATTGTTTTGCTTTACGAAATTATCAAGAGCCGTTTTAGAGGATTGCTGCTGCAGACGCATTTCATCCAGCTCTTCTTTCTTTTCCGAAAGGCCGGAGCTGATGGCGCTCAGCTTTTCGCTTTCCTGAAGGTGTTCTTCATTCAGACGTTTGATATTGTAGATAACATGATTCAGCTGGTTTTTATCCTTGTCGAGCTCCTCGCTCAGTCTTTTTTCCTTGTCCTGCAAAAAGCGCAGCTGTTCATTCTTAATCTTTTTCTCGCTTTCGTAAGCGCGTATTTTTGAAGTAAACTCATTGGCTGCTTTCTGCTGTGCCGACAAGTTTTTCTCTTTTGTAATGTTTTCAGCCTTCAATTGCTGAAGAGCCGCCTCGAGCTTGTCAATTTCGGCAGTAATACCGCTTTTTTCAACGTTGTGGCGCTCCTCCTGCTCATCAAGCTTCTCCAGCGATTCCCTGAAGCCGGTAATCCGGAATGAGGCAAGAGTAACGCTGAGCGACTTGTACTGCTCTTTTAGCCTGTAATAACGCTCTGCCTTTTTAGCCTGGTTTTCGAGCGTTTTGAGGTTTTTCTCTATCTCAAACAGCAGGTCTTCAACCCGGCTAAGGTCGGCCTCCGTATCTTTCAGCTTATTAAATGTCTGCTTTTTACGAAGTTTATATTTTGAAATCCCCGACGACTCTTCAAATAAAGCGCGTCTCGAACCTTCCTTGTTCGCAATGATCTCGTCGATCATTTTTAATTCAATGATCGAATAGGAGTCCGATCCTATACCTGTGTCCAGGAACAGGTCGGTAATATCCTTCAGGCGGCAATGAACGTCATTCAGGCGGTATTCGCTCTCACCACTGCGGTAAAGCTTACGCGTAATAGTAACATGTGCAAACTCGGTAGGGAGGATGTTCTTTGTATTATCGAAGGTTAGAGAAACCTCTGCAAGCTGTGATGGCTTGCGCGTCTTGGTGCCGTTAAAAATGATGTTCTCCATTTTCTCCGAGCGCAGTGCCTTGGTGCTCTGTTCTCCAAGCACCCAGCGGATAGCATCTACAACATTAGATTTTCCGCAGCCATTAGGTCCGGCAATAGCCGTAATTCCTTCATTAAAATTTATAGTGATTTTGTCGCCAAAGCTCTTAAAGCCCTTAATCTCCAGCTTCGTTAATTGCATCCTTAGTTTTGTTCTCTGTCCCCTTTGTTGTATGGCTTGCCGGTATTGGCATAATTAGCCCCGCAAACTTATATAAAATTGTTTATATGCAATTTAACACAAATAGCACATAAAACAATTTTAATGGCAGAGCTTCATAACATCATCAAGCAAATAAGTCTGATTATCTACCCAAAATTTTGCGTGATCGATAAACATATTTAAAGTTATAGCTTTAAATTAACTTTAATTAAATAAAGCTATACCTTTTAATACGGTGTCTCATCAGGCTTAAGTCTTAGCCGCCCGGATCAGATTAATCAGCAACATATAAAGCAAAATATAGTGAAAACCAATCCCTGCCCGGCAAGAAATAAATCTTTCATGTATCAATAGAAACCCTTAACTTTAACAAATGGAGTATTTGCCATTTGTCGTCGGTATAATCATTGCTGCGTACAAGTTTTACAGCAATTTTCAACAGGAGCAAGAGAAAGCGCGTAAGCGAAATCCGTCTCTTCCTACAAACGAAGGCGGAGCAGATGATACTTCTAACCCTCAGAAAACGCAAGTCCCGGAACCACGTCCTTCCCTGCCACCACAGCGACCGGTTGTCTCCTGGTCTCAAAGTCCTTCGGTGCCCGCTCCAAAACCTCAGGCTAAACCTGAGCCCGTTTTAGTAAGGGAATCCAATAATCCTCAGCGTCCCTATGAACCTGTATATACACGAGATTACAGCGAACCGGTATATGAAAAGCCTGTTTTACCAAAAAGAAGCGGACTGGAAAAGCCCGTTACTCCGCAGCGGGTTGAATTAACTCATTTTGAAGATATATCCGATGAGACTGTTAAAAACCGGAACATCCACGCTCCTCACAAGCACGGGATGACTCCCTTACCCCATGAAGATGAAGAAGCTCACTTTGAGTTTGACATGCGCTATGCAGTGATACAGCAGGCAATCCTTAACCGGCCAGAATATTAAGGCAGGGGCATCCCAGCGTAATCGTGCTGGACTTAAAACCGGCGACTTATTACCTTTAACTTAATACCAGTATACTCTCGCTTTTAGGGATGCGGCTTGTTGTTGCCTTATTTTACAATGAAATGTATCTTTAAACTAAAACCCTCTTTAGCTTTGTACAATACATTGATTTTACGAATATGGAATATAGAAGATTAGGAAAGTCCGGGCTTCAGGTGAGCGTCTTATCGCTTGGCAGCTGGCTGACTTTCGGAAAACAAATTTCAGACGATGTCGCCGACGAACTCATGAGCATTGCTTACGACAACGGCGTGAACTTCTTTGATAATGCAGAAGGTTATGCTGGCGGCAAATCCGAAGAGGTAATGGGGAAAATACTGAAAGGTAAAGATTGGGACCGCGAATCTTATCTCGTTTCGAGTAAGGTGTTCTTCGGAGCTGAAAAGAAGGGGCCTAACCGTACCGGCTTATCCCGTAAGCATGTAATAGAAGGCTGTCATGGAGCGCTAAAGCGTTTGCAGGTCGATTACCTCGATCTTTATTTTTGTCACAGGCCGGACATTAATACGCCGATAGAAGAAACTGTATGGGCGATGAATACCCTACTTCAGCAGGGAAAGATCCTGTACTGGGGAACGTCGGAGTGGAGTGCTGTAGAGATCGCTGAAGCAATCCGGGTGGCCCGGGAAAATCACCTCATCGGACCTACAATGGAGCAGCCTCAATATAATATGCTCGAGCGAAATAAGCTTGAGAAAGAATACCACCTGCTGTTCCGCGATCATGGTATCGGCACCACCATCTGGTCGCCTCTGGCCTCGGGTTTGCTGTCGGGAAAATACAATGATTCAGACCCCACGGACACACGTTTGCATATACCAGGACTCGACTGGTTAAAGAATAGTACTCTTATAGAGGAGAGCCTGGAAAAAGCGCGCAAGATCAAAGTTATAGCGGATGAGATCGGTGTAAGCATGCCCAAGCTGGCACTCGCGTGGTGCCTGAAGAACCCCAATGTAAGTACAGTGATCCTTGGAGCTTCAAAAACCGCGCAGCTGTCCGAAAATCTCACTGCGCTCGACGTCCTCCCACTGATAACCGGAGAGATAATGGAAAAGATAGAACAAGTACTTCAGAACAAACCCGTAATACCCACGCATTAGCTATTTGGTTTTAACAAACAAGTAGTTTAGTCACACGCTAAACCACTCGTTTGTCAATTCTCAATTGTCCATTATCCCTTGTCAACTATCCATTATCAATTGTCCCTTGTCCCTTATCCCTTGTCCCTTGTCCCCTGTCCCCTGTCAATTGTCCCTTGTCCCTTGTCAATTGTCCCTTGTCCATTGTCAATTGTCCATTGTCAATTGTCCATTGTCAATTGTCCCCTGTCAATTGCTAAAGTCCGGTATATAATTATACAGAATAAGATCAGACTCGTCGCGAATATTA
>DALYUO010000193.1:0-229 GCA_031981225.1 Pararcticibacter sp. | reverse complement strand
GTGCATCAGAACGATCCTGTCGCTTACCTCCATTAAAGGGAGATAAAAATGATCCGTCAGAATAATACCTTTCGTTTTCCCTTTTGTCCGGATGATATCCTGAAGTATTTCAATCTGGAAGGGTGCGATTTCTGAGAAAGGTTCATCCAGCAGGAGGTACGTCGCCGGTCGGGACAGGAGCCACAGACATTCGAGGAATCGTCGTTCTCCTCCCGACAAGCTGTTTATG
>DALYUO010000192.1:5716-9499 GCA_031981225.1 Pararcticibacter sp. | reverse complement strand
GCCTGCAAAATTATGATTCTTAACTATTCCTCCCCAACTTTTTTGCTTGATCCAATGTCTCAACTGATAACTATTTTAAAACAATCTCTTCGCGGTGAAGAGACAGATCTTACATCTATTTCCATTCGAAAAGCCATTATTCTGTTGGCTATACCCATGATGCTCGAAATGGCGATGGAGTCTGTGTTCGCACTCGTAGACCTTTATTTTGTTGGCCATCTTGAAAACAGCAGTCACGCTATCCAAACGGTTGGATTAACAGAATCTGTACTAACTGTAATTTACTCGCTTGCAATTGGAATGAGCTTGGCGACTACAGCAGTTGCAGCTCGCCGTATAGGCGAAAAAAATCCTCAAGCCGCCTCAAGAGCCGGAATGCAGACAATCGTAATTGCTGTCGTTATCACAACTATACTGGCATTAGCGGGAGTATGGTTCGCTTCCGATATCCTCTTTTTAATGGGAGCCTCAGCCGAAACGGTTGCTCACGGGACACCTTTTGTTAAAATCATGATGGGAAGCAGTCTGATCATCATGCTTCTGTTTTTAATTAACGGCATTTTCAGGGGCGCCGGAAATGCAGCAATTGCCATGAAGAGTTTGTGGATAGCCAATATATTCAATATTATTTTGTGTCCGGTTTTCATAAACGGATTCGGCCCTGTGCCTGCTTTCGGTTTAACAGGGGCTGCAATTGCAACGTGTATAGGAAGGGGACTTGGTGTGATTTACCAGGTTTATCATCTGTTCAACGGACAAAATGTGATTAAGATAAAGCTGGCTTATTTCATTCCGGTAAAAAATCAGATCCTCGCCATTATAAAAATTGCGGCACCTGCGGTGATGCAGTTTGTAATTGCGAGCTGTAGTTGGATCTTCCTTGCCCAGCTTGTTGCTACGACAGGAGGCGATCACGGCTCGGCAGGGTATCAGACGGCGCTCCGGCTGATGATGTTCTTTATGCTGCCGGCGTGGGGACTTAGTAATGCAGCCGCAACGCTTGTGGGTCAAAACCTGGGAGCGCGCCAATTCAAACGTGCCGAACAATCTGTTTTCGCAACAATGAAATACACCATGAGTTTTATGGCAATTGTTACGGTGTTGTTTTTAACTTCAGCCGGTTTCTTTGTGCAGTTCTTTACAGAAGATGAACAGATAAAGCAGGTAGCGGTTAAGGCCCTTCGCATTATGAGTATAGGATTTGTAATCTATGGGAGCGGAATGGTATTTACCAGCGCTTTTAACGGTGCCGGTGATACATGGACGCCCACACGAATTAATGTGTTCGCCTTCTGGATCTTTCAGATTCCCTTTGCATGGTTTTTAGCAAGGTATCTCGAAATGGGGCCAGTGGGTGTGTTTATAGCTATTCCGGTAGCCGAGGTGGGCATTGCACTTGCCGCTTATTATTTGTTTAAAAAAGGCGCCTGGAAAAAGATCCAGGTATAACACCGTCCATCGGGGTTCCTTCTAGCGGACTCTCTCAGGATTAAAGGCAACTAAATATTCAAAATTCCGGTTGCCCTTATCTTCCGTATCGGTCTCTTTTTCGTGATCAGAGGAGGCCTTTACTAGCTTCTCCTTTACCGCCCTTATCAATTCAGTTAAAGTTTCGGGTACGACTTTAAGTGAAATGGTAGGGTAGTATTTTTTTTCTAGCTCCGCTTTTTCAGTAGTAGTAGCCGCTTTCAACCGCCATCCTTCTGTCTTAAAGCCATACTCGTTTGCACAATTATTCAAATCGTACACAATGCTTCTTACTTGTTTTTCAACTGCTTGATTTACCATTTTTATTTCTTTTTATTTGTGGGCCCTATCTCTATTTATCCGGATTAGTCACTTATTCTTGTCTTCGCTCTGCTTATTTAATATGCATTTCACGTTCCAGCCTTCGAATGTTCGAATCAATAAGATTAATATTTAAATCGTCATAGTGGTCTATACGGTACTGTTTCAAATTGTCAATGCCATCTTCAGCTTTCGTTATAAGTGAATCAATATAACACAGGGCACCTGCCTTCGCCTTCTTCATTGCTTCAATTCTATCTGTATAATCATAAAACATCTTATCATCCTGAGGCATTGAATAAATATTGCCTCTTACAAAATGCGCGGTAAGGCCTGGCTTGAAATCCATATCTGAGATTTCATACACGGCTGTCTCGTTTTTATAAACCCGGTAATACTTCTGCGAAATCATATTCTTCATGGTTCCTTTATAATTAATAGGTTTCCGGTTCTTCGGTTGCAAAAGCCACAAAGTCAGAGCCACTGCCTTCTGTATACTGTTCCATTGTTATCCTTGCCATCAGGTAGGTTACTGTAGACTCTGCACCCTGGTTGAGGTTCACTCCATATTCCTCAAGTCCGTCATAGCAGCCCCCTGTACATGGATTGTAAATAATCTGATGCAGGTGATTGTTGCCTAAAAACCAATTAAAGGCTATATGCATTTTATTGAGGTATTCAGCATCGCCAAACACCTGGTAGAATTTATCCAGGGCAAGAATAGTATATGCCACATCAATTGGTTGTTCACCAAAATCTGCTGCTTCTTTTCCTTTCTTCAGCCAGTCCTGATTGGAAATAACCTTAATTCTATTCCGGGTAAAGGTTATATCATGAAGAAAAGCAAATGATGCCTGAGCCGTTTCTTTATATATCAAATTATTCGTCGCCTGATAAGCACATAGTAAAGCTTCCGGAAGGATGCTGTTGCCATATGTCAAGTAACTTTCAAACCACTCCCAGCGCAATTCCCCTTCATGCTTGAACATTTCAACCAGTCTTTCCGCGAGGGTATTTATCAGTAAAATATTTTCGGGAGATGCCCTTCTAAGGTTGTAATAATGCAAGCCTTTTATCGCAAACGCCATAGTTCTCGAAGAAAACATGCCTTCAATTCCTGATATAGCCTTGTTAATTATGTCTTCTGCTGTCCTAATCAACGATGCCGGAAATAGGTCTTCCTCTGCAATCAAATATCCAAGCGCCCAGATTGTCCTGCCATTAGAATCTTCCAGGTTAGTCTCATAGTTCTGTCCCGTGAACTCTTTATTCTCATCAACATAATTCAGAAAATCGCCGTTATCCTGCTGACAGAACTTTATAAAGTTAAGATAGATCTCTATGTAAGGAAGGTCCGCTTTGTCTCCCGTCACTTTATAATGCATTATCAGGGCGACCATCGCCCTTGCATTATCATCAATTGTATACCCTGAACTTAAATCAGGATGATTGATTTTTGCAAACTGGATCATTCCAAATTCCGTAGTAAGGTGCTTAATATGAGACAGGTTTAGCTCGGGAATTTGAAATACCAGGGAAATATCACGTGAAATACGCCTGAATAAAGCAGAATATGCTACAGCTACATTTTCCCAGGCACTTGGCTCAATTCTCTGTAACCCGTTATTGCTGTAAGTCCTTCTTAGCTCTTCATCTCCAAGAAGAAGGTTTACTGCGTTGGCAAGTTGCGCCGAATTTTGGAAGTCAATAATCACTCCTGCGTCGTCACGAAGTACTTCCTTTGCATGCGGAATTGGGGTGGATATAATAGGACAGGCACAGCTGATAGCGTAGGAAAATGTCCCGCTTACGGCCTGGTTTGGATCCTTAGAGGTAAACAGATAAATATCTGTAAGCTGCAGGTATTCGAGCAGCTGATCCAAAGGCAGATACTTGTTTATAAATCTCACATGCTGATGAAGCTGCAGTTGCTCTACTTTCTCCTTAAGCATTTCACGGTAAACCTCTCCGTCGTGTTTAATGATATTGGGATGT
>DALYUO010000192.1:2877-5706 GCA_031981225.1 Pararcticibacter sp. | reverse complement strand
ATACCGAGGGGTTCTCTTTAACAATTTCAGGCAACGCATCGATGGTTGTTTCGATACTTTTCCCCGAACCGATCAGCCCGAAAGTAGAAAGAATTGTTCGGCCTTCTACATCATACTTACGCTTAAGCGTTTCTTTATCAGCATGTGGAACAAGATGTACTCCATGGGGAATAACTATTATCTTATCTGAAGAAATTTGATAGTCCCTGGACAGGATTGTAGCAGCATTTTGGGTCATAACCACCACCGACACACAAAGCGAAGCAATTTCTTCCACTTTTAGTTTAAGCGCAGAATCCGGATGTGGTAATATCGTATGAAAAGTAATAATAACAGGCTTTCTGATATCGCTAAGAAACTGAAGAAAGTCGGCTTCGTGATCAGAGTCAAAAAAACCGAACTCATGCTGTACCATTACAATCCTTATTGCAGCATCCTGGCTAATCTCACGTGACACTTCAGAGAATGAGGACGACGCCGAGGTGTCGAGAATATAGCGCACTTCACCGGTGTAACTATGGATCTCCTTTTCCGATTCGAGCGCGCAGACCGGAATGGTAAAAGAATCACTAAACTTATTATTAAGGGCCTTTATCAAATCCTGAGAATAAGTGGCTATACCACACTCCCGTGGGGGATAGGATGTAACAAATAAAATTTCAGGTAGATTCTTCTGATCCTTTTCGGTCATGTTGTTGGGGTTTTAAAAGCAGAGGTTCTGCTATGAGTCATGGTAAAATAATGAGACGGCGTTTGCGAAAACCTACAGACAATCAACAATCAATGCTGAGTCTATTCTCACTTACAGTACTATATAAGGTGAATACTTCACTGACCAAAGATACGCTGCCTATCGGACCGGATAGTTACACTTCTTTTGAAAAGACTTACATGATTCACACATTTTCAATGCCCTTGCGCCGATAGTCTTTAAGTTTCTTAAAGTGCGAAGGAGTTAAACCTGTTATCTTCTTAAACTGATTGGATAAATGAGCGATACTGCTGTAATGTAATTTGTAAGAGATCTCCTTTAACGAGAGTTCGTCGTATACAAGCAACTCCTTTACTCTTTCTATTTTATGAGTGATAATATAATGCTCGATGGTAATCCCCTCAACCTCCGAAAACAAGTTCGCAAGGTAGGTGTAGTCGTGATTCAGTCTTTCACTTAAGTGATCTGAGAAATTTGTCTTTAACGGTGCTTCTGTGTGATGAATTAGTTCAACGATCACATTTTTAATCTTTTCAATCAGAATGCTCTTTTTGTTGTCCATCAACTCCAGACCAAAGCCAAGTAAGGCAGTCCGAAACTCATCTTTTTGAGAAACTGAAATATCTTCCAGAATTTCCACCTCTCCAAGTTCCACTACAACATAGTGAAGTCCAAGCTTTTTAAGCTCCTGCTTCACAACCATTTTGCAACGGATGCAGACCATATTTCGGATGTAGAATTTCAAAAGACCACTCTTTTATTGTAGAAGGGTTACGTTCTTAACAGAGAACTTAAATATAACGCTTTAATTTGGCACCTCAAAACAGGCGGAGAAGAGCCAGCCATATTACCGCATATGACTTATCTATATAAATACTTTTGAATCAAATTCCTTTCCGTATATTCATTGCTGATTTAGGAAGACGCACAATCTTAACACGTCATGAAATCTTATACAAAAAAATTCATTCTCTCATCCTTTTTCCTGCTTTTCAGTTTCACAGGTTCTTTAAATGCTCAGGTAATTTCATCGGGCGAAATAGATGAACTGGTTACAAGCACCATGAAAACATTCAATGTTCCAGGTATCGCTTTGGCTATTGTAAAAGACGGGAAGGTGGTTCACTCGAAAGGATATGGAGTTCGCTCTCTAGCATCAGGCAAAAAAGCCGATGAACATACGTTATTTGCAATAGCATCAAATAGTAAAGCTTTTACCGCTGCTGCTCTCGCAATCCTTGAAGATGAGGGGAAGCTTAAATGGGATGACAAGGTGAACAACTATATACCTGAATTTAAGCTTTATAACCCCTATGTTTCTGACGAATTTACAATAAGAGATTTATTGACACATCGAAGCGGACTGGGGCTCGGCGCAGGCGACCTGATGTTCTGGCCCGGAGGAGCCGAATTTACAACGAATGAAATCATTCACAACCTCAGGTATTTAAAGCCGGTATCTGGTTTCAGAACAAAATTCGACTACGACAACCTCCTTTATATAGTTGCTGGAGAGGTTATTAAAAGAGTATCGGGAATAAGCTGGGAAGAATTCATTGAAACCCGTATAATGAAGCCTTTAGGTATGACGGGCAGTGCCGCCGCCTTTAGCAGGATTAAAGAGAAATTGAATGTGATAGATCCGCATGCACCTGTCGATGGCAAACTAAAAGTCATCGAACGTGATATTAGTGAACCGGCTAACGCCGCTGGGGGTATTTACAGTAATATTGTGGATATGTGTAAATGGGTAAACATGCAGTTGAATGAAGGTGCTATACCCAATACAGGAAAACAACTATTCAGTAAATCACAGCATTACGAAATGTGGTCAGCCCAAACTATTTTACCGGTTCACACCCAGCCTCCCTATAACAGTCATTTTGGTGCCTATGGACTGGGGTGGCTTCTTACTGATGTAAAAGGATACAAACAGGTATCTCACACTGGAGGCCTGGCAGGAATGGTCACGCAGGTTACCCTCATTCCTGAAATGAAGCTTGGTATTATCGTTTTAACGAATCAGCAATCAGGCTACGCCTTTACAGCTATCACTAACACCATTAAAGATAGCTATTTAGGAATAAAAGGAATCGACAGGATAAAACAGAATGAAG
>DALYUO010000192.1:249-2867 GCA_031981225.1 Pararcticibacter sp. | reverse complement strand
TCCGCTCAGAAAGAAGCAAAGAATGTTACTGAGAATGTATGGAAAGCTATTGAGGCAGCTCAAAAGAACAATTCACAGGACAGCAGTAACCATGTGTTTACCGGAACTTACTCCGATCCGTGGTTCGGCGATGTTGTGATAAAGAAAGAAGGGGGAAAATTGTTGTTCGAAGCACAAAAATCACGACGGCTGAAGGGCAAAATGCTTCCTTATAAAGGAAATACTTTTATTGTTAAGTGGGACGACAGAAGTCTTGATGCCGACGCTTTTGCAATGTTTACATTGGATAGTGAAGGAATTGCTTCCGGCCTGAAGATGAAAGCGATATCACCTCTTACCGACTTCAGCTTCGACTTTCATGATCTTGATCTGAACAGAAAAAGATAATTCAAAACTCACCCGTGGAGCATCTTATCCGATCACCAGAGCAAGAATTATAAATACGTCGATAATCAGCAGCGCAGGACTGATCTCCTCTTTTTTCCCTGAAGCGAGCTTCAATATGGTCCAGCTAAGGAACCCCCAGGTAATTCCATGAGTAATAGAATAAGTGAATGGGATTAAAACCATTGCTATAAAGCAGGGGATCGCATCATCTAGCTTCATCCAATCTATTTTCACAACGGGTCTGATCATGAAGACACCAACCAGCACCAGAGCCGGTGCTGTTGCAATCCCTGGCACGACGGATAACAAAGGCGCGAGAAATAAAAAAGGCAAAAACAATAACCCTGCAACTACAGCTGTCAACCCGGTTCGTCCACCCGCCTCTACTCCTACGGCCGATTCTATATAAGCTGTACCCGGACTCGATCCTACTAATCCCGCCAGGGTTGTAGAGACAGCATCGGTGAGGAGCGATCGCTTTATGTTCAGTGGCTCTCCCTGTTCATCCAATAGATTGGCCGCTTCGGCAATGCCAACAAAGGTAGAAAGACTGTCAAACATATCGGTAAATACAAAGGCAAAAATAACAGGCAAAACAGCCCAGGTAAGCGAATTGATCAAATCAAGCTGAAACAGCAGGCTAAAGTCAGGCGCAGCAAACAACCCCTTCCAGCTAATAAGGACGTCAGTGCCCACTCCCCATAAACGACCGATTGGATAAGCCGCAAGTGTCGTGAATAGAATACCTAACAGGATACCTCCTTTTACATTACGGATCACCAATATTGCGGTTACAAATAAGCCTGCAACGAATGTCAGAAGGGCCGGTGTTATAGAACCTAAAGAAACAAGAGTGGTAGGGTTCGGCACTATGAACTTTGCATTGGAAAGGCCGATCATCGTGATGAAGAGCCCTATTCCGGCGGATACAGCATAGCGAAGCGGACGTGGTATAGCTTTTACGATATGCGTCCGGATGTTAAAAACAGACAGGAGAAAAAAAACTATGCCCGACCAAAATACAGCGCCGAGCGCCACTTGCCAGGATACGTTAAGTCCAAAAACTACTGAAAACGTAAAAAACGCATTAAGGCCCATACCAGGCGCTACCAGAATAGGGTTGCGGGCATAAAGCCCCATCATCACACTACTAAAAAAAGAAACTATTACCGTAGCAGTAAGAACGCCGGTAAAAGGCATTCCCGTCTGACTTAGGACAGAGGGATTTACAATAATAAGATATGAGGTAGCGAGAAAAGAAGATATGCCTGCTATGACCTCCGTAAGTACCGAACTGCCATTTTTCTTTAGCCCAAAATATGAATCCATTTATGTGAATGCTGATGAGCCAAACTTAGATAAATTGCTTTTATATGCCAAATATATAAGCTTCTATAAAGCGAGAACTATTATCCGGCGTGTGGGTCATCCTTTGATCTGATTTTAAGTTCCGAAGCTACACTGGCTTTATCCTGGGCATCTCTGGTTCTGTCTTCTGCTTTCTTTACCTCGTCCTTTTCCGATAAAGGGCCTTCAGTCACTGGTTTGCTATCCTTGTCTTTTGGTGCTTTCATACTGTATCCTCCAAAGATTATCTATTTACAACGGTGACAACTTTATATTGTTTCAAACCTTTTCTCGCTAAAAAGGTTCGAACTTAGCATCTTTACATACTATGGATTTTTCTATCGAATACCAGGATCTGGTCAGTATCATTATATCTATTATTTGCGGAGGCATTATAGGATTTGAACGCGAATTCAGAAATAAGTCTACAGGCTTTAGAACAATAGTCCTCATCTGCCTTGGCTCTACTCTTTTCACCATAGTATCCCGATATGGCGATGGCAGTGACGATCGCATTTCTGCCAACATCATTACCGGGATTGGATTCATTGGAGCAGGAGTTATATTTAAGGACAAGCTTTCTGTTCTTGGTCTTACTACTGCGGCGGTGATTTGGGCCACTGCAGCTATTGGCATGGCTGTGGGAATTGGTTATTACGGGATCGCGCTGATTTTTACAGTTCTTACCTTTATCATTTTATCGCTTGTGACCAAAGTGGAGAGGCTTATCGAAAACCTTCAGAAAAACAAAACTGTTAATATTAACTTCCGGGATGGAGATTGTTCTAATCTTACCCTATTGGAAGAAAAAATAAAAGCGAACAGGCTTAAAAGCAAGACAGTACAGATATCCAAACATCACGATACATTGAATGCTGTATTGC
>DALYUO010000192.1:0-226 GCA_031981225.1 Pararcticibacter sp. | reverse complement strand
AAAAGAAAATATGGATCGCTTGAATGAAATAATGATGAGAATGCCTGAAATAACAGATTTCTATTAAACAGACAGGGGATTTTATGCTGCTAATGATATTACCAATATCGAAATCACAGCTATAACAATCCCGATCTTATTAATAACACTGAGCCGCTCTTTGAATAAAAACATACCTACAATGGCACCAGCTACTATTACGCCTATATTCATTGCAGAAAACACC
>DALYUO010000191.1:8118-9628 GCA_031981225.1 Pararcticibacter sp. | reverse complement strand
GAACGCGTAATTCCCTACGCTTCCCCTTAAATATTTGCCTTGTATGATTGCCATGCCCTTTTTGGTTTAGATGAACATCGGTTTGGTTTATGAAGCTAATTTAGGAATCCTGAAAATTAAAAACATAAAAAAATGAAATCTTTTTTCTTTAAAGATTAAAACACTTTCCACTGAAAGAGAGCGGATTAGCTCAGCAGGTGCAGCAAGGCGATCCGAAAACGGGCTGTATAAGGGTATGAACCGCGTTTGGACTGCATTTCAGCCTTTGCAGGCAAACAATATAAAAACAATGTCAAAACACGGACTTTTAACGCACTCATTACGTAATATGGACGCTAACGTAGTGACGGGGTTTAAAAAGAGTTACATGCCGGGTACAGAGGGGGCTGAAACCGGACCCAGGTAGGGTATAAAAGTATAAAGGTTGTTAAACACGAAAGGCCGGAATCACTCCCGGCCTTTCAAGTTATTAATTATACTAACTTACTTTATTGTTATTAAGTTGTCTATTTTCAGTTGATAAGGAGTATAGGTACTTGTAACTCCTTTCGGACGAATATAAGCTCTAACTGAATACTTTTTACCTGAAAGAAACTTAGTAGCGTTCAATTTCCATGTAATTGTACCCTGGTAAACAGAAGTATTAGGATAAGTAGTAGGTATATTCTTTGCCCCGATAGTGAACGCCTCTGTCGCATCTTTACCAGACCATTTTTCAAAGTGTATACTGTCAGCAAATGTGTAAACAGTTACTTTATTTACAACTGCAGTCTCATAAAATGCAAGATCAAAAGTACCGGTTTCTGTATTCGTAGTGCTGGCTCCAAATACAAAATTCAGCGTATTGGTGTTAGCAAACGGAGATGTTAGATTCGGTGCCAAACCAAAGCTGGATATGCTCATAGGAGGAAGCTTCTTTTCTACCGCATCCACATCAGCATCTTTGGTACACGACACTACTACAGTCGAAAGTAGTGCAATAATAATATATGCTATATTTTTTTTCATAATGACAATTCCTCTTATTTAAAAGATATACTTTAATCCCAGTTGTAAGCTCCAGGTAGTACTTGTACTTAAAACATCCTGATATGGCTGAGTAACCAGCTGATTGTTCAATGTCTGCATAGTATAAACCGGCTTTCCAGTTGCATCTATACTCTTGAATACCAATGGGTTATTAACAGTAAATGCTTGCTGAACGCCCCAGTTTTTGCTAAGAAGGTTTGGAAGATTGATAACATCCACACTAAACTGAAGCGTATGTTTCGTATCGTTCTGCTGAATATAAAAGTCCTGTAAGAACCTCATATCGACCCTGTTATACCAAGGCCGGAAAGCTCCGTTCCTTTCAGCATATTGACCACGACGGTTTTTAAGATATGGCGTATTATTTATAAACTGCTCAAATGCAGCAGCTTGCTGCGCAGGAGTGTAGGTATAAAGAACAGCACCAGCCGCATTCTTTATGTCCAGATCCTGAAACTCAATTTCGTTTCTATTCTTCGGA
>DALYUO010000191.1:330-8108 GCA_031981225.1 Pararcticibacter sp. | reverse complement strand
ACAAGTCGGTTGTACTGTTTCCATCTCCGTTCAGGTCACCGCTTACTACGAAGCTATAAGGATCGCCAAATTTCGAACCCTGGTAAAATAACGATAGTGTAGAAGCAAAGTTCTTGGCGTAGCTCACTTTGTAAGAAGCAGTAGCCACAACGCGATGTGGAGTAGCATACTGAGAGTAGCCCATTTCGATATCATTGGAAGTACCAATGTTCGGGTTTGAATTCCAAACGGAAGACGCCTGATTTCCGGGATTTGCAGTCACTTCTTTCGCGCGTGAATAGGTATATGCTACTGAGCCGAAGAACCCGGTTGATGTAGTCTTGCTTATTTGAGCGGTATAAGAAGTAGAATAGCCCTTGTTAGTATTTTCGAGAACAATGGCTGAAGTAATATTTGGATAAAGATATCTGTCAGAATTAGACGTCGAAACATATCTCGGACGGGTGAATTCACCCTCAGTAAGAGTTCCTGTAGGAGCCTTAAGATTAGCATTACGCATTCTTACAGCATTGATATCCTTAGTGATCAATGCCTCCAACGACACGTTAAATCCATTACCTAAACTTTTCTCAACGGCAAGATTAGTCCTGAACACCTGGGGAAATTTAAAATTAGGATCGATCATTACAATGTTACCAGGAACAGATGTACCGGCAGTTTGAGGGAATCTGTCTGCGTAAGCTGCTGGATTCGGATCGAACTTAATACCAGCCAGTTGGGCTGCATTAGTTATGTTTCCACCAAACTGGTACATACCAGAGTTCGTAGGAACGTTTGTAAGGTACACGAATGGTATTCTTCCTGTAAAGATACCCAAACCACCTCTAAGAACTAATGAATTGTCTTCAAGAACATTCCATCTGAAACCAGCTCTGGGAGAGAACAGCCATTTTCCTTTGGGCCATGCTCCTGTATTATAGGAGGTGAGGACACCATTCTTATCAGGGAACTGCAAAGCTGTTATCTGTGGATTCTCCAATGGATTTTCATGATAGATAGGTTTATCAGCTCTAATACCATATGTAACCTTTAGATTCTTGTTGATATTAAACTCATCCTGAGCGTAGAAACCCAGCTGCCCGATTTTTAACTCTGCTGAATATACGGAACTTTGGCCAGGGATCAGAGAGTAAGTATATGCATAATAAACAGGTGCCTGGTCTGTAATGAAGTCATTTAAGGTATTATATATATAATAACTATTAGACCCCGCCATAAACATATTTCCTACTTTCTGGTATTCGTAACTTCCACCTACGGTGATAGTGTGTTTACCAGCGTAATAGGTAAAGTTATCGATAATGCTGTATGAGTCGTTAATTACGTCATTGTTGTACGTATAAGGATCCATACCAGCAGTGATGTAGTTTTTACCTGCACCGTCAAAAATGTCTATTGTAGGAAAAACTGTACCCGGAAAAGTACGTGTACTTTGAGTCTTTGTTAAAGTAGTCAATAACTGGTTTGACATTCTGCCGCCAAAATTACTATTCAACTCCGCAGTAGCAGTTTTCACTGGGTTTTTAAATCCGTAATTTGAATTAGCATACGACATAGAAGAGTTACTAAAACGGCTGTTTGGAAGACGGCTCTGAGTACCTGATGCTCCTGTTACGGTAAATCCGCCGCCGTTAGGCACACTACTTGCGTTAAGTGCTATATCGCTTTCGGCCGAAAGGCTGCTATATTTAACTGTTAGTTTGTGAATATCGTTGATATTCCAGTCCAGCTTAACAAGGAACTTTGTATTTTTAGGCTCAAAGCTTGGAAAATTATCGTAGGCGCCTGTTTCATAACCGTATTTTTCTTTTAAATGATCAGACACCTTCTTCAAATCTCCAATGGTAGTAGAAGAAACCGTACCGATTCCTGATCCTCCTGTCGGAGAGAAGTTAATTCCAGGCTGAGAAGCTTTTTCATATTCGAAATTGGCAAAGAAGAAAAGCTTGTTCTTAATAATCGGGCCTCCTAGTGTAGCGCCATAAACCTGATTCTTCGATTTAGAGAGAGAAGCGCTCAGGTCGGTATTTTTAACGTCGGTACCATTGAAAGACTGGTCTCTGTAAAAAGCATAAGCTGAACCGTGAAACGTGTTTGTACCGCTTCTGGTTACAGCATTGATACCCGCCCCTGTAAAGCCTGATTGCTTTACGTCAAACGGAGACAGATTTACAGAAATTTCATCGTAAGCTTCAATGGAGATTGGCTGAGCTCCTCCACCAGGAAGCGGATCTGAACTTAAACCAAAGTTATTGTTGAGGTTTGCCCCATCCACCAACACGTTGTTATACCTGTTATCTCTTCCGGCAAAATTATTACCATTAGATTGAGGTGTTAGGCGGGTAAAATCAGTGATACTTCTGCTGATTGTAGGCAATGTCGCAATTTGCTCTCTTGTGATATTCGTGCTAGCGCCTGTTCTTGCGACGTTGATTCCCTTCTTTCCTGTTACAACAACTTCAGATAAAGAAGTTCCCGTAAGTGAAAGAGATGCGTTCAGGATAAATGGCTCACCTAAGCGTAAAGTAATGTTTGAATACTTCTGTGACTGAAGTCCGATATAGCTCACTTCAACGACATAAGGTCCTCCAATACGTACGTTTGGAAGAGTAAAACGGCCATCTGCATTGGTGGAAACACCATACCTCGTTCCTGTTGGCTGATGCGTGGCTTTCACCGTAGCTCCAATCAAAGGCTCTCCTTTTGAATCTCTAACAGATCCGGTAATACTACTTGTTGTCACCTGGGCGTACGAAGTCGCCACTCCCAGTAAGGCAAGAAGTGTAAAAAGTAAAAACTTCCTCATAAAAATTTGCTGTTTGATTAAAAATGAAAATTATATTTTGATTTTCGTCGCAAAGATAACCACGTTTTTTTAAAATTTTACAGGGTTCTGCGTTAAATTAATATTAATAAACAGTTAAATCAGTGATGAATTTACCATAAATGAAATTTTTTAGCTTATAATTATCATTATACCAGATTGCCCTCTAAACGACGTGAAAAATGTGGAAAACTTTTAATGAAATTGTTAATAAGTTATACCACACCTAATTATAGACTTTTTTATTTCTGTCGCTGTTATAAAACGGACGATTCAAGTATTTAACCTTAGAAATCCAGTTAAAACGTGCAACTTTTATTCTTTAGTAAAGCAAGGATAATATATCATGCGAAGAGAGAAGATCAAGCACCCTTAAATTAAATTATATGTTATTGCTGTGAAAATCGGAATGCAAAATTTTGCGTAAGTTTGGCGCGTTCAAAAATATAAATAGAAATTCTTATGAATTACGACTTAATAGTTATCGGAAGCGGCCCCGGCGGCTATGTTGCTGCGATTCGCGCTTCACAGCTGGGCTTAAAGACGGCGATCATTGAACGCGAATCTTTAGGTGGTATTTGCCTTAACTGGGGATGTATTCCAACGAAAGCGTTATTGAAAAGCGCGCAGGTTTTTGAATATATCAAACATGCTTCTGATTACGGTATCCAGGTTCAGGGTGGCGAGGCCGACTTCGGCGCTGTCATCAAACGCAGCCGTGGTGTGGCTGAAGGCATGAGTAAGGGTATCCAGTTCCTGATGAAGAAGAACAAGATCGATGTGATCATGGGCGTTGCCAAAATCAAAAAAGGCGGCAAAGTGGAAGTAAAAGCTGCAGATGGTTCTGCTAAGGAATACACTGCAAAGCATACGATCCTGGCTACCGGCGCGCGCTCACGTGAATTGCCTAACCTGAAGCAGGATGGCAAGAAGATTATCGGCTATCGTCAGGCGATGAACCTTCCTGAACAGCCAAAGAGCATGATCGTAGTTGGATCAGGAGCTATCGGTATCGAATTTGCTTATTTCTATAGTGCTTTAGGCACTAAGGTTACTGTGGTTGAATTTATGGACCGCATCGTTCCGGTTGAAGATGAGGAAATCTCTAAACAGCTTGAAAGAAGCCTTAAAAAAGCCGGCATTAATATTCTTACCAGCTCTACTGTTGAAGCAGTGGACACATCAGGTGAGGGTTGCAAGGCTCAGGTGAAATCGGCTAAGGGAACTGAAACCCTGGAAGCTGAAATCGTTCTTTCTGCTGTGGGCATCACTCCTAATATTGAGAATATCGGCCTCGAGGAAGCTGGCGTTAAGACAGATCGCGGACGAGTGATTGTTGACGACTTCTACAAAACCAATATTGAAGGCGTATACGCTATTGGTGATATTGTAAAGGGACAGGCACTTGCACACGTTGCGTCTGCGGAAGGTATTATCTGCGTTGAAAAGATAGCAGGTCACCACCCCGAGCCTTTAAATTATAACAATATCCCGGGCTGTACCTACTGTACTCCCGAAATTGCCTCTGTTGGTTATACTGAAAAGGGAGCCAAAGAAGCAGGATACGAAATCAAAGTGGGTAAATTCCCTTTTTCTGCGTCGGGTAAAGCCAGCGCAGCCGGAACAAAAGATGGCTTTGTAAAGGTGATCTTTGATGCAAAATATGGTGAATTCCTTGGAGCTCACATGATTGGCGCCGGTGTTACTGAAATGATTGCCGAAGTGGTAGTTGCACGTAAGCTGGAAACAACCGGCATGGATATCATTAAATCTGTTCACCCCCACCCTACCATGAGCGAAGCGGTTATGGAAGCTGCTGCTGATGCGTACGGCGAGGTGATACACCTGTAACGTGTTCACGAAAGTATCAGGTATCAAGACACAAGTAGCAGGATAAGGCAAACACCTAAGTCTGATATTACTTGTCTTGATATCCGATACTTGTATCTTGATACTCTCCTAATGAACCTCTACTCCATCAACACTGGTCTTTTTAAATTGGACGGCGGCGCCATGTTCGGGGTAGTTCCTAAAACTATATGGAGCAAGACGAATCCGGCGGACGAAAACAATCTGTGCACTCTTGCTATGCGTTGCCTTCTTTTGGAGGAAGGGAATCGCCTTATCCTCATTGATACGGGCATTGGCGACAAGCAGAGCGAAAAGTTCTTCAGGTATTATTATCTGCATGGAGAGGATACATTGGAAAAATCGTTAAAGCAACATGGATTTCATCGCGATGATATTACTGATGTGTTCCTCACACATCTTCATCTGGACCATGTGGGCGGCGCCGTGGTAAGGGATGGGCAAGATCTTGTTCCTGCTTTTAAAAATGCGGTTTATTGGACTAGTAAACGACATTGGGACTGGGCAGCAAATCCAAACGAGCGGGAGAAGGCTTCTTTTCTTGCAGAAAACATCACCCCTCTCCAGGAAAGTGGTAAACTGAACTTCATCAGCGAAAGCGACGCGACTTCCCTTCTTCCTGATTTTCGGATCCGTTTTACTTATGGTCACACGGACTCTATGATGCTGCCAACTTTGCAATATAGAGACCGTACCGCTGTCTTTGTGGCAGATTTACTGCCAACTACCGGCCACATTCCCGTTCCTTATGTTGCCGGTTATGATGTTTTCCCATTGCAGTCTATGGCTGAAAAAAGAGCGTTTCTGGATGAGGCACAGCAGAATAACTACATTTTATTCTTTGAGCACGACGCGGTTCATGAATGCTGCACGCTGCAACAAACCGAAAAGGGCATAAGACTTGCTGATACGTTTTCGCTGAAAGAGATTTTTGGAAGGTGAAAGACTAAAGCTGACAGGTGAATTCAGAAAGCGAAAAGTTGAAGGTTTTGAGTAGTAAGTTCTATGTAACAGAAAGCTAAAAGCGGAAAGTCCAAAGCGAAAAGCTATTAGTCTGTTACTAAAGTTAAAGATTAATGACGAAAGTAAAAGCCAACTGCCAATAGCTAACGCCAATAACTCTGAATAAGCTCTATAATAACATGCAAATTACACCTGATAACAAAATAAAAAAACTGATTATTGTAGGCGACAGGCTCCTGATCAAGCCTCTGAAACCGGAAGAAAAGACTGCTTCGGGATTATTTTTACCTCCGGGAGTGCAGGAGAAAGAAAAGGTAAGACAGGGATATGTTATAAAGGCTGGTCCGGGCTACCCGATTCCGCAGGTTGCAGATGATGATGATGTGTGGAAAGGACGCGACGATCAGGTTAAATATATCCCCTTACAGGCTAAAGAGGGCGACCTTGCCATCTTTCTTCAGAACTCGTCAACAGAAATAGTTTATCAGGGAGAGAAGTACTTTATCGTGCCTCAGGGAGCAGTTTTAATGCTTGAACGAGAAGATGAATTATAATTAAAGTTCTCTTTTGTCTGTTAAGTGTAATTTTGAAATATATTAAAACCTTCGCTCCGTAATAAGGGTTTACAGATTAGAACCAAACACTTTAAAAGAACTCTATAAAAAGGTAGTGTCTTTGCGGGGGCAGGACTTCCATGGAATGATTTTTGCTGACTATTGTCACAATTCAAATTTAATATTAAAAACAATTAGTTTAGCAACTTTTTCGTCAAAGCATCGTTTAAGAAACAAAAGTTCTTAACTTTGCACACGCTTTTTAGAAAGGGGTATCATAACTTTAAATGAGACAACTCAAAATAACACAATCGATTACCAATCGCGAGTCGCAATCACTCGATAAGTACCTTCACGAGATTGGTAAAGTAGATTTGATTACTGCTGAAGAAGAAGTAATTCTGGCTCAAAAGATTCGGGAAGGCGACCAGGCTGCTCTTGAACGTTTAACCAAAACTAACTTGCGGTTCGTAGTATCGGTAGCGAAACAATATCAGAATCAGGGGCTTACTTTAGGCGATCTGATCAATGAAGGAAATCTTGGGCTGATTAAAGCAGCGAAACGCTTTGACGAAACCAAAGGGTTTAAGTTCATTTCATACGCAGTGTGGTGGATACGCCAGTCAATCCTTCAGGCTATTGCAGAACAATCCCGTATCGTACGTTTACCACTGAATCAGGTAGGTTCGTTAAGCAAGATCAGTAAAGCTTTTTCAAGACTTGAACAGGAATACGAACGTGAACCTTCCCCTGAGGAACTTGCGGATATTTTAGAAACAACAGTAGATAAAATTTCTGATACTTTAAGTAATTCAGGCCGCCATGTGTCAATGGATGCTCCGTTTGTTCAGGGAGAAGAAAACACCCTGCTGGATGTCCTCGAAAATGACGACCCGAATACAGATAGTAACCTGATCAATGAATCGCTTTCTGAAGAGATTAAACGTTCATTACAAACGCTTACAGAACGCGAGCGTGAGATCATCGTATTATTTTTCGGACTAGGAACCAACCATCCGCTGTCGCTGGAAGAAATTGGCGAGAAGTTTAATCTCACCCGTGAAAGGGTCAGACAAATTAAGGATAAAGCATTACAGCGTTTACGTCATACTTCACGCAGTAAAATCCTTAAATCTTACTTAGGTTAAAAAACAGTTTTATTAAAGATAATTGGAAGGCTTCCCCGGAAAGGAAGCCTTTTTTATTTGAATAATAGTTTTAAACTTCTAAATTGTCGGTGTGAAGAAGTACCTTCAATTGTATAGGCTGTTCTATGTCTGGTTCACGCTGGCGAACCTTGCCGGCTTCTGGATTTTCTTTTTTGAACCCGTACCTCTGCCTGTTCTATTGATCATTAAGGCCTCTTTCTTCCCTGCTATTTATCTGATTGGCAAACCTTCTGTTAAAAAATACTTTTGTTATTTTCAGAATTTGGGGCATCCTGCCGATAGTCTCTTTATAAGAGTTGCAGCTTTCGATTTTGCATCGTTTACTCTTGTTATTTTAATCATTAATTTTTTTAAAGATGCTTGAAATAGATAGCGTATCGCTTTGCTTCGGCAGGAAAC
>DALYUO010000191.1:0-320 GCA_031981225.1 Pararcticibacter sp. | reverse complement strand
CAAGTATTGTCGGGCTGTTATATTTGCTGCAAACCGGGCGAGATAGTGGGACTTCTGGGCAGGAATGGCTGCGGCAAATCGAGCCTGCTAAAGATCATCTTTGGTACTTTGAAAGCCGATTTCATGCATTTGAAGGTTGGCGACGAGATTACCAAAAGGACTTTCCCGGGTAAAGATGTTGCATATCTCCCTCAGCATAACTTCATCCCTCCTTTCCTGACTGTTAGAAAGGTTCTTGGAGATTGTGATCCATCTATCGTTACAGAGGAGGTTGTTCAGAGTCTTAACGAGCGCAAAGAAAGTCGCATAAACAGCTTGTC
>DALYUO010000190.1:2863-9685 GCA_031981225.1 Pararcticibacter sp. | reverse complement strand
GTAATTACCGTAATGGAGTTTTCAGGGAATTCGGGCAGAAGCCAGAGCTCTTCGGACGTGTCGCCAACCGGGTATACCGTGCGTAAAAATATTGCTGTAACCTGGAATGACCGCGGCGCGCTTTTACTTCGCCTGGGGCAGATCTTTCTTGACTATGCTGAGGCGCTCAATGAATACGATCCGGGCAACCCCAATATCCTCGTCTATCTGAACAAGATCAGGACCAGGGCTGGTGTTCCCGCTTATGGCAATGGCGCTGGGCAGATCCCTCTTGCTGCTAACCAGGAGGCCGTACGTACAGCCATCCGCCGCGAACGGCAGGTGGAGCTTTCTTTCGAAAGCGTAAGGTATTTCGACTGCCATCGCTGGAAGATTGCTGAGGTTACGGATAATGCACCGGTAACAGGTTTGAATATGTATGGGAATGGCGATGATTTTTATAAATTTACAACCATTACCGGGCGGACCTTCCGTGAGCGCGATTATCTTTGGCCGGTGCCGAATGATGAGATATTAAAAAACAACCTGCTTGTCCAGAACCCGGGATGGTAGCAGCTTTTATTATAAACTAAATAATCAATATGATCATTACCAAAAAGAAAAAGAGACCTTTATTGCTTAAAAACGTTTGGTTTGCCCTGTTTATACTGCTGGGCCAGGTGAGCCTTGCTCAGTCCATTGTACTATCATCACCCGACAAGAAGATTACAACGCGTATAGAAATTGCCGACAAGATCTTCTATTCAGTATCTCAGGGCAGCGACCTGGTACTCGACAAGTCATCGTTAGGACTTAATCTGAAGTCGGGTTACCTGGGCAAGAGCCCGAAGCTGTTGAAGAAACAGATCGTGTCGCGGAATACGTCCTTTCGCCCCGTTGTGCCTCTGAAGTTCTCGGATATAAAGAATGAATACAACGAGCTCCGCATGGACTTTGCCGGCGACTACAGCGTGGTATTCAGGGCTTACAACGATGGCGTTGCATACCGCTTCGTCACCCGGAAAAAGGGCGATGCGGAAGTGATTGGCGAAGATGCTGCTATTCGTCTTCCCGAAGGGTATCTTGCCCATATTCAGCAGCCGGGAAGCTTTCATACGTCTTATGAAGAGTCGTATAAGCACCTTTCATTGAAAGACTGGGGCGAGAAGAAGGGTCTGGCTACCTTGCCGGTATTACTGGATAGCCGCAAAAAGTATAAGGTTCTTATTTCGGAGTCGGATCTGAATGATTATCCTGCCATGTTTCTTCAGACGGATGGCACGAACAGTTTAAACGCGGCCTTTCCAAAAGCCCCGCTGGAGTATGAGGACAACGGCGACCGCAGCATGAAGATCCTGAAGGAGGCTGATTATATTGCAAAAACAAGCGGCAGCCGCAGCTTTCCATGGCGCTACTTCGTGATCAGCAGCAACGACGGACAGCTGATCACCAATACCATGACAGCACGCCTGGCTTCGCCCCTGCAGATGGAGGATACTGGCTGGATCAGGCCGGGAAAAGTAAGCTGGGAGTGGTGGAACGATGCTTCTCCGTATGGTCCGGATGTTAATTTCGTTGCGGGCTACAACCTGGAGACATATAAGTACTACATTGATTTTGCTGCGAAATACGGTATTGAATACATCATCATGGACGAGGGTTGGGCAAAGAGCACCCGCGATCCTTTTACTCCCAATCCCGACGTGGACCTGAAGGAACTTATCCGTTATGGGAAAAGCAAGAACGTTGGTATTGTGCTGTGGCTTACCATCATTTTGATGTGTTTAAGACGTTCAGCGAATGGGGGATTAAGGGAGTGAAGATTGACTTTATGGACCGCAGCGACCAGTGGATGGTGAACTATTATGAACGGGTGGCAAAGGAAGCGGCTAAACATAAGCTGTTTGTTGATTTCCATGGCTCGTTTAAACCTGCGGGACTCGAATATAAATACCCGAACGTGTTGTCGTACGAAGGGGTGAGGGGTATGGAACAGATGGGCGGCGCTACTCCCGATAACAGCGTTTATTTTCCTTTTATGCGTAATGCGGTAGGCCCGATGGATTATACTCCCGGAGCTATGATCAGTATGCAGCCGGAAGTGTATAGGGCCGAGCGTCCGAATGCTGCCAGTATCGGCACCAGGGCGTACCAGATGGCGCTCTTTGTGATTTTTGAAAGCGGATTGCAAATGCTGGCTGATAACCCAACCCTGTATTACAGGAATGCCGACTGCACCGAATTTATTGCCGGAGTGCCTGTTACCTGGGACGAAACGCGTGTGCTGGCTGCCGAAGCAGGCGAATATGCTATCGTTGCCAAGAGGAAAGGTAAAGAGTGGTATATCGGCGGAATGACAAATAACAAGCAGAGCGTACGCGAGTTTGATCTGAAGCTTGACTTCCTTGAGAACGGAAAGAACCTGAAGATGGTGTCGTTCGAAGACGGTATTAATGCCGGCCGTCAGGCAATGGATTACCGCAAAAAGGAATCGGCCGTAAAATCATCCGACACCATCCATATTAAAATGGTAAGGAATGGCGGCTGGGCTGCAAAAATTTATGGAGAATAGGGCTATTGCCCTATTCTCTTAATGAAAATAAAGTCTATACTTTTTCCGTCGCCCGAAATGGTGGCTGTCATTTCCTGATCTGTTCGCTTATAGGCTATCTTTTTGGGGAAGTCGTGTTCCTTGTTTTCACAAACAAAGCCATCGTCGCTTATTTCTGTAACTTTGAAGTAGACGGGATCTTGATTATCAAGCCCGTCTACTATATAAAATATGTGTTTGTCTTTTACCAGCAGCTCAAGCTTTTCTACAAAAACAGTATCGGCTCCTTTGATCGTTTCGCCCTGTCCCTTCATGCTGTTTGGCCCTTCTATGGCCCACATTTCACTCCCGGTTTGACCGGGCTTTACATTGGTACGTGTCCATTTACCGGCAAGCCATTCAAGTTTCTTAAAGTTCTGTTCGGCAGTTTGCTGACCAAAAGCCGTGGCATTGAACAGGAAAATGAACGCCATGGCAGCTAACAGTCCGGCTGTAAGTGCCGGCTTGCCAGAGCCTTGATGGTGTGTTACTCTGCTGTGATTCATATTGTCGATGTTTCTGGATATTTTACTTGTTCTTCGCCGAAATCCTCCTGATTTCTTTCAGTAACAGCGGAAAGGCTGGCTCGGCCATTCCTCCGTGGTCGAATCCGTCGAGCTCATACAGCCTGGTATCTTTATGCCCTGCCAACTTCATCATCCGGCACAGGTATGCGTTCTCTTCATACCGCCCTAATAGCTCCATTTCGCGGTCGCCTGTTATAAGCAGAACGGGAGGGGCGTCGGCTCTCACGTGAAACAGAGGAGCGTACTTGTCGATGATCGGTTGTGTGTCTTTTATCCCTCTTTCTTTGCGGATAGTAAAGTGGGTAATCGCCTGCCCGCTGAAGGGGATTAGCCCGGCAATCCGGTTGGCATCAATGTTATATTTTGCCAGATATTGCTTGTCGAGGGTGACCATCATGGTGAGGTAGCCTCCGGCTGAATGCCCGGAAAGGAAAATACGGCCCGGATCTCCTCCGTACTCTGCAATATGCTTGAATGTCCATGCAACAGCCGATGCTGCATCTTCGATATAGGCAGGGGCAGATACCTTGGGTGATAAACGGTAACCTACTCCTATGACTGCATATCCTTTGTTTTTCAGCGCCTCAGGGATCTCCTTATTGCCGCCCTCGATACCGCCTCCGTGAAACCAAACGATGGTAGCGAAGCTTTTCTTGTCTTTTGGATAGTAGACGTCCAGAAGACAGCGTTCGTTGATGTAAGCGTCTTTGTTTTCCTGTTCGGAATAGTAATGGATGTTCTCTTTTGTGACATAGGTTTCCTTCTGCGCAAAGGCATTAAAGGATGTAACGGCCAGGAACAGTATAATCAGCTTTAATTTAATTTTCATTTTGATGAAGGTGTTTTGCAGTAAAAGTATAAAGAACTGATAAAGTTTCATACATGTTTATACGATATTTGCGGCAGATAAATTGAATGAATACAGATACCCCCGCGAAAGCATATTTTGAAAAGCTGCTTGCTTTACTAAAAACAGAGAGAGAGGAAGACCTTCGATCATACCGCCAGCTGACGGCGTCGGCCGCTGTTTCGGAGCGCCGCGCGAACGGGCTTACCTGGTTTCCTGTTGCTATCAGGGACACGGAGATCGGCAGGGGCGACTACCTTACCCTTGGAATTGAGCGCACTACGCATCAGGATATAATCCATCAGTTCAGGTTCGGCGCTTCGGTCGCTTTGTTCTCGAATCATAATCCTTCGGCCGACCGGCTTGAGGGGACAATAGCTCATATCAGCGCTAACCTGATGCGGATCAGCCTTCGCGTGGATGAGCTGCCCGACTGGGCCGGTAAGGGAAAACTGGGTGTCGACCTGCTCTTTGACGACCGCAGCTATGACGATATGGACACTGCCCTGGTAAAGGCTTCGTCGCTGGCCGAAGACGGGAAAAAAGGACGCGTGATCAGGGTCCTTACGGGCAGCGCAGCGCCTGCATTTGAAGCCGGGGCTGCAGAGCTTCATCTTCCTGATCTGAATGCATCGCAGAAACGGGCTGTCAGCCAGATCGTCGCAGCACGCGACCTCGCCATCGTTCACGGGCCGCCCGGCACAGGAAAAACGACTACTCTCGTACAGGCTATAAAAACGCTTATTAGCAGGGGCGAAAAACAGATACTGGCGGTAGCGCCGAGTAATACTGCGGTAGACCTGATGACGGAAAAACTTGCCGACGAGGGAATTGAAGTGCTTCGCGTGGGGAATCCGTCGCGTGTGTCAGAACGGCTTATGTCGCTTACCACCGACAATAAAATGGATGAGCACCCCAGAATGAAGGAAGTGAAGGACTTAAAGAAGCAGGCGAACGAGCTCAGGAACATGGCGCAGAAGTACAAACGGAACTTTGGTCATGCCGAAAGGGAGCAGCGGAAGGCCCTGTTTAATGAAGCCCGCAGAATTATGAAGGATGCCGGAGATACCGAACAGTTTATAATGGAGAGCGTACTGGATAAAGCTCGGGTGATCACGGCCACGCTGGTAGGTGCGGGCCATTATACCGTGAGTGATCGCGAGTATCATACCGTGGTAATTGACGAGGCCGGGCAATCCCTTGAGCCGGCCTGCTGGATCCCTATACTAAAGGCGCAGAAAGTGATCCTGGCGGGCGACCACTTCCAGCTGCCGCCAACTATTAAGTCGGACGAGGCGGCCAGGAACGGCCTCCGCAATACCCTGCTTCAAAAATGTATTGCTGCTCATCCCGAAACCGTAGTGCTGCTCGGCGAACAATACCGCATGCACGAAGCTATCATGGCATATCCCTCGAGGGTGTTTTATAAGGACCAGCTTACAGCGCATGCCTCTGTCGCCGGCAGTCTCTTAATTCCCGAAGATCTCCCTTTGCTGTTTGTTGATACCGCCGGATGCGGCTTTGAAGAGAGGCTGGAGGGGACTTCTGTTTCGAACCCCGAAGAGGCCGACTTTCTGTTCAGGCATCTTTTTGAATACTTACAAGCTTTAGACGAGCACCATACCGCGGAAGAATTTCCCGGGGTAGCGGTTATTGCACCGTATAAGGGGCAAATAACCCTGCTGAAAGAAAAACTACAGGACTTTGAGGGTATGGAAAAGTATGCGCCTAAAATCTCTGTCAATACAGTCGACGGCTTTCAGGGGCAGGAGAGGGACGTGGTGTATATCAGCATGAACAGAAGCAACTTTGAAAATACCATAGGCTTCCTGTCGGACATCCGAAGGATGAATGTTGCCATGACCCGCGCCCGGAAGAAGCTGGTAGTGATAGGCGACAGCGCCACGCTGTCGGCCCTGCCTTTTTATTCTGATTTTATTAGTTATTCTGAAAATATTGATGGTTATAAAAGCGCCTGGGAATAATGCATCTTGATTTTATAGATTATCGTCGTAACTTTCCGTATGGTTTGCGCGTCTCAATTCTATAGATTGTTTAACTAATGCTCTAAACTTTTATGAAAATCTGTCCCTTAATGATTGCTATTTGTCTCTCCGGAGCCGGAGCATCGGCTCAGCACGCTGGAGGCCTGCCCGGCGACACCACCTTGCCCTCTTCTAAAGAAGAACTTGCAACCCTGGCCGCCTCAGAAACAAGAACGTATAAATATGCTGTGCCCGACTATTTCTCGCGGCCCAAACAATCGGCTTTTAAGCTCTCGCCCGACGGGAAATATTTTTCTTACCGGGAAAAGGATGCTGCCGGAAAACGCCATGTGTATGTGAAAAATGTTGTTACCGGCGAGGTGAAGAAAATTCTGGAGGAAGGGAAGGAGCTGATCAGGGACTACGGCTGGGTGAATAATACGAGGCTTATTTATATACAGGATGAAGGCGGAAATGAAAATTATCATCTTTTTGCCGTTGATCTCAACGGAAGCAATAATCTGCCGCTCACTCCTTTTGATAAGGTAAGGGTGGATATTGTGAAGATCCTGAAAGATCAGCCGGATTACATGATCATCCAGATGAATAAAGACAACCCTGAGATCTTTGAGCCTTATAAGATCAATATCAAAACCGGGGCACTTGAAAAGCTATACGAAAACAAAGATGCGGCGAACCCGATTTCGGGATATGACTTCGATAAGGATGGCCATCTTCGCGCCTATACCAAACAGCAGGGCGGAACCAATTATGTTCTGTATTACCGTGAGTCGGCTGCTGCTCCGTTTAAGAAGATAAAAGAAACAACCTGGAAGGATACGTTCACAATCATCGATTTTGATTATACCTCTGCAAATCAGCACCTGGCATACG
>DALYUO010000190.1:1641-2853 GCA_031981225.1 Pararcticibacter sp. | reverse complement strand
ACGTTCTGTCAAACCTCAACAGCAACACAGCGGAGATACAACTGTACGATCTGAAGAATAATAAGCCGGTTAAAACCCTTTTTAACAATAAAACATACGATTCTGAGAGCCTTGTAACTTCAAGAAAACGGAAGTATGAAGTTGATTATTACAGTTATATGGGCGAGCGGTCGGAAATTGTCCCTGTAAGCGATACCTTCAAAAAACTGTACGCGAAGTTTAAAAAGCAGTTCGGTGATTATGATTTTGGAGTGGTAAGTAAGACGGATGCAGAAGATAAATATTTGCTTTACGTGACCAGCGACAAGCTTTACGGGAAATATTACACTTACGACGTCCGTACGGATAAGTTTACAATGCTGCTTGACCTTATGCCGAACCTGAAAGAAGCGGATATGGCTGAGATGAGACCGGTTAAGTTTACTTCAAGGGATGGATTAACGGTGCATGGGTATTTAACTATCCCTAAGGAAGCTAAGGATGGTAAAAAGGTGCCTCTTATCGTCAATCCTCATGGCGGTCCCTACGGTCCGCGCGATCAGTGGGGCTTCAATCCCGAGACGCAGCTGTTTGCCAGTCGCGGGTATGCCACGCTTCAGGTGAATTACAGGGGCTCTGGTGGCTATGGTAAAGAGTTTTCACTGGCAGGAAGCAGGCAGATTGGCCGCAACATGCTGAACGATCTTGAAGATGGCGTGGCGTATGTGAAGACTTTAGGGCTTATCGACGACTCGAAGATTGCCATCTATGGCGGTAGTTATGGCGGACTGGCAACTCTTGGCAGCCTGGTTAAAACTCCCGACCTGTATGTCTGCGGTGTCGACTACGTAGGGGTCTCCAATCTCTTTACTTTCTACAAATCGTTCCCTCCATACTGGAAGCCCTTCCTGGCGCAGGTTTACGAACAGTGGTATAATCCCGAAAGTGAAGAGGACAAAAAGATTATGGAGCAGGTTTCGCCTGCTTTAAATATCGATAAGATCACTAAGCCTCTTTTCGTGGTGCAGGGCGCCAATGATCCCCGCGTGAATATTAATGAATCTGATCAGATCGTGAAAAGCCTCAGAAGTCGTGGATTTGATGTTCCCTACATGGTGAAATATAACGAGGGCCATGGCTTCGGTCACGAGGATAACCGCATCGAACTTTATAAATGCATGATCGGCTTTTTTGCCCGTCATCTGAAATAAACAAGTATCTCCTTGAACAACC
>DALYUO010000190.1:1230-1631 GCA_031981225.1 Pararcticibacter sp. | reverse complement strand
GGGATGGAAGAAATAATTAAATTAACTGCTGAAAATATCGAAACCGAGCATATCTGTTGTGCAATTGCAGATCAGAAATGCCAGGGTGGCTACCAGGCGAAGAAAAAGTGGATAAAGGACCAGCTGTCCAAAGGGTTCACTTTTAAGAAGCTGGATGTAAGAGGAAAAGTGTTTATTGAGTACATCCCGGCCGAAAACGCCTGGTGCCCTGTGGATGCACCGGGTTATATGCTAATTAACTGTTTCTGGGTTTCCGGTCAGTTTAAGGGCAAGGGCTACGGGAAGAAGCTTTACGAAGAATGCCTGAAAGACTCCGAAGGTAAAAACGGCATTATCGCGGTGGTATCCACGAAGAAGCAGTCTTTTATGTCGGATAAGAAATTCTTTATCAAACAGGGCTT
>DALYUO010000190.1:0-1220 GCA_031981225.1 Pararcticibacter sp. | reverse complement strand
CAGCGGAGCCCTACTTCGAGTTGTTATACAAGCCCTTAATAAAAGATGCGCCGCTTCCGAAGTTTAAAGACTGTGCGAAGAAGGCCGAATGCGATAATAAAGAAGGGCTGACTGTATATTATAGCAATGGCTGCCCCTTTACAGAGTATTACGTTGCCGAGCTTGAAACCGTAGCGGAGCAGAAAGGGTATAAATTAAAAACGGTGAAGATTGCCAGCAAAGAACAGGCGCAAAATCACTTTGTTCCTGTAACCAATTACAGCATCTTCAAAGACGGCTCTTTCGTTACACAGCATATTCTGAATGAGACTTATTTTGATAAGTTCATAAAGAATTAGTTGATGTTTATTAATCCCTGAATTGCTTCCACTTCACCATCCGGTCCTGAAGGTTAATGACCTTTCCATCGAGGGAGAACGTTCCGTCGCCTTTATGGTGCATCGTGGGTTCTTTCTCAAGTTTCGGGTCAATCCATGCCTTTACTGCTTCGAGTATAAAGAGATCGTACTTGTTCGCTAACGTTTTGTCGACCACCTTACATTCAATATTGGCATAGCACTCTTTGATGAGAGGGGCTTCAACTTCCCCCGCAGGAGAAGAAGTGAGTCCGAATGTGGCGAATTTATCAGTATGACGACCAGAGCAGTTGCCAATGTCGACCACCTTTTCGGCAAGTGCAGCAGTGGGGATTGCGATAACGCATTCGCCGGTTTCTTTGAGCGCAGTATAGCTGTGATCCCATGGCCCGATGATAGCTCCGATCAAAGGGGGCTCATGCTGAACCATCATATGAAAGCCCATTGTCATGACGTTCATATTGCCCTGAAAGCTGGTGGTAACGAGCACTACCGGTCCGGGTTCGAGAAGGCGAAAAACCTTATTTACTGCAAATTCTTCCATCGTTTTGATTGTATGTTAAATATGTGCCCTTAAAGTTCCCTTAGAACTCCGATCTGATGTTTTACATATTTGAATACAAACTAAGATAAACTTAGTTTAGATGCAAGTTACATAAATCAGTGCATTTGCATTAAAAATTCACCCTTTTTTTCATGAGTTTACTCAGGTCAATGGCTTCTCTGGAGGCAGTGTCCGACCGCTCCCTCATCTCCCGGAGTTTCTCCTTCACGATTTGATCCATCTCCTGCAGCTGCTGCGCTCGCTCCTGATCCCCCAGTCCCGGGCTCTCTTCTGCTTTGCTTGTCTTTCGCTCGCCCGCC
>DALYUO010000189.1:8657-9805 GCA_031981225.1 Pararcticibacter sp. | reverse complement strand
CGGCGGGGGCCTTGTGGATCAGTTTTTTCATCATCCCTGGCATGGCCTGCGTTTTTGGGACCTTGTACAGCCGGCTTTCATGTTTATGGCAGGGGCAGCGCTTTATATGTCGTGGTCGGGTAAATCGGCCAGAGGAATTACCTGGAAGGGAAACCTGAAGCATATCCTGATAAGATGCCTCCGCCTGTTCATTTTTGGAACGGCCCTGCATTGTGTTTACGCTGGAAAACTTGTTTGGGAGCTCTGGAATGTGCTGACGCAGTTGTCTGTGACCACACTGATCGCATATATGATCATCAGAAAGTCGTTTGCCTGGCAAATGGTGTTTTCAGTTGTTCTGCTGGTATTGACCGACCTGCTATACCGGATGATACTGATGCCGGGATTTGATCAGCCTTTTACTGAGCATCACAATTTTGGCGCCTATATGGATACCCTTCTGATGGGTAAGATCAACGGCGACGGGTGGGTGGCCATTAACTTTATTCCAACGGCTGCTCACACCATCTGGGGTGTGCTGACCGGGAAGTTACTGGCTTCGGAGATTTCTCCTGAGAGGAAGATAAGATATCTGTTTATTGCTGGTTCGTTATGTTTAGTAGCTGGCTATGCACTTGATCTTTCATCGGTTACTCCTATTATCAAACGGATAAGTTCCAGTTCTTTTGTATTTGCTTCCGGGGGATGGGTATTGCTTATGATGGCCTTTTTGTACTGGCTTAATGATATCAAAGACTGGAATAAGTATGCCTGGTTGTTTACTGTGGTCGGGATGAATGCACTGTTTATTTACCTGTTCTTTGAGACCGTGGGAATGCAGTGGTTCAACGGCTTCGTTGGCATATTTATCAAGGGATTTCTCGGCTTTGCCGGCACACCAGAAAAGATAAGCGCTATCATCTCGTCGCTCGTTACTCTTTTTGCAGAGTGGTATCTCTGTTTCTGGCTGTATAAGAGAAAGATCTTTTTTAAGATTTAGTTCAGAGGATTATTTCACGCATAAAAATATTAAAATGCAAGTAGTTAAACGTATATACGTTACCGTAGCCTTTGTTGGGTCTATCCTGATGTCTTTTGGCTATGGCTGCCGTGAAAAGGAAGATAGTTTAGTTGATATAAGTAAGGTGAATGTTATCTACACGGAAAGT
>DALYUO010000189.1:0-8647 GCA_031981225.1 Pararcticibacter sp. | reverse complement strand
ATGAGGATTTTCCAAATCCCGAGCGAGGATTTTACCGTTATTCAGAAACATCAATCAGCAATTTCGTACCCCTCGATGCTTCTTCAATCAAGGGGTACCGAAGTCTTCAAAGCATTGAAAATGCAAATTACCAGGTACTGAGCACCTTGCTGTTCCGGTATTATATTCTCGATAATCTAAAGAACGCGGCCATCCCAGCTGCTATACTGAACGGCATCAAGGCAGACATGCAGGCCATAAGGACGGCCGGACTGAAAGTTATACCCCGGTTTGTGTACACCGTGACAAGCAATGCCGGGAACTGTGCTGAAGGAGGGATCTGTCCTCCTTACGGCGATGCTTCAAAAGCGGTAGTGCTGAACCATATTGCGCAGCTCAAGCCCGTTTTACAGGAAAATGGAGACGTGATTGCCTGTGTTCAGCTTGGTTTTATAGGGATATGGGGAGAGAATTATTATTCAGATTATTTTGGCGATCCTTCTCCAAACGGGAATCAGCAGAATGTGCTTACCAACCAGAACTGGCAGGACCGGATCGACGTTTTAAAAGCCCTGCTTGACGCTGTTCCTGCCGACAGGATGGTGCAGGTAAGGTATCCGCAGTTTAAGCAACGGTTTGCTTATGGAATTCATTCATTGATCAGTTCGGCAGCGCTCAGCGAGCAGGAGGCATTTACCGCGACCGATAAATCGAGGATAGGATATCATAACGATTGTTTCCTGTCGGGTTCAAACGACGTAGGAACATTTGAAGATTATGGCAACAACCTTTCACCCAGAAGTTCTGATGCTGCCGTTGTAAACACATTAAGAGATTATATGATGAGCGACAGCCGGTTTGTTGTGGTTGGAGGAGAAACCTGCAGTGACGGATACAGTCCGCAAAACGATTGTGAGCCTGCCGGAAAAGCGCAGGAGGAGTTTGCGGCAATGCATTACAGCTATATCAACGCACATTATAATAATACAGTGAATAACGATTGGCAGGATGGCGGATGCATGGACAATATAAAAAGGAACCTTGGCTACCGGCTGGTGCTGGAAAGCGCGGTCTTACCGGATAATGCGGTAAGAAAAACGGAAATGAATATCACCCTCAATATTCGTAATAAAGGGTATGCTGCTCCGTATAACCCGAGGCCGGTGCAAGTTCTTCTTCGTAGTAAGAGCTCGGGGGAGGTTATAATATTGCCTTTTGATACGGATATCAGGCGATGGTATTCAGGAGCGATAAAGCTGCAGGGCAAGTTGAAGATCCCTGCCGATATAGCCTCCGGTGACTACGAGTTACTGTTGAATCTTCCCGATGGCTATTCGAGCCTGGCGGGCAAACCGGACTATAGTATTCGTTTGGCAAACAAGGATGTATGGGAAGAAACTACCGGATATAATAAGCTGAATCATGTTGTGCATGTGAAGTAACAACGATTCAGGTGTATTTGAAATAAACAGAATTACAACAATGACTCATTTGAAAACCGATTATATGAAAAGGAGCCTTCTGTTTGTATTGATTGCTTTCAGCGCAATCAATACAGTAGATGCTCAAATCCCTTATCCGGGAAAAAGTCCGGGTAAAGTACAGACAGCTTCCATTGATAATGAGGTCACCTTGGAGAATGATATTCTGAAGATGACATTTACCACAACGGGCGGCAAGCTAAGAGTAGCCGCTTTTGCGGATAAGAGTACTGGTGCAAAGCTGTCTTTGAATCTTCCTGTATTTGAGCTCAATTTCGTGGATGGGAAAGTCGTTTCGTCGGATGCTTTTGTTTTGAAGAAGAAACCGGCGCTGGTTAATATTCCTTCTTATGATTCAGGGTCGGGACGCCCTGGCAAAGCGGGAGGAAGAAAGTATCAGTCCGAGCTTGAAGAGCCAAAAACGGGTATCAGTGTCCGCTGGGAAGCAATATTAATGGAAGACGCAAATTATATACGAGAGGTGATCACCTTCGCTGTAAACAAGACTGTAAAGCTGGTTAATATCAGTATGGTTAAGTTGCCCGGGAATATTGGAGTTAAAGCAGTTGGCACTGTCGACGGTTCGCCCCTTGTTCATAAAACGATGTTTTTTGCTTCCGAGCACCCCATGAGTCGGGTAAGAGAGGAGACGGGATACATCAGCTCCGATCTGCCAAGGCTTGAACCTTTAACTCCCGGTAGTTCGTTTACTACTTCAGCCGTATGGGGAGTGACCCCGAAAGGACAACTGCGCCGCGGCTTTTTATGTTACGTTGAAAAGGAGCGCGCCATGCCTTACCGGCAGATGCTGCACTATAATTCATGGTATGACATTTCATGGGGTGACAGGAAGCTGAACGAAGCAGTTTGTCTCGACCGTATAAAGACGTTTGGCGACAGTCTTGTTCAAAAGCGCAATGTGCGTTTAAAAGCCTTTTTATTTGACGACGGCTGGGATGATAACAAGAGTTTGTGGCAGTTTAATCCCGGTTTCCCCAACGGCTTTACAGAACTAAAGGAAGCGGCTGCCAGCTATCAGGCAGGAATCGGAGTATGGATTTCGCCCTGGGGCGGATATGACGAGGCGAAGGAGCAGCGCCTGAATTATGGGAAACAGCAAAACCCGCCTTTTGAGACCAATGCAAACGGATTTTCATTGTCGGGCCCTGTTTACAACAAGCGCTTTAATGCGGTTACCGGTAAATTTATAAAAGAGTACAATGTTTCTATGTTCAAATTTGACGGGGTAGGGGCCGGAAACGGCGCCAGCGGGGCGAGTATTACCTATCAGAAGGATATCGAGTCGTTTCTGAATCTTATCAGCGGGATGCGAAATACAAAGCCCGACCTGTACTTCAGTCTGACCGTGGGCACCTGGCCTTCGGTATACTGGCTGAATTACGGCGATGCAATATGGCGTGCCGGTGAAGATACCGGTCTGAGTGGCACAAGCCTATAAGAACGTAGTAAAAAGAGCTCCCCTTTATCCTCTAAACTCCCTCATGAACCACGGGATATGTATAGCCGACAACGGACTCCCCGGTGGACTGGAAATGGACAATCAGAATGTCGAAGATGAGATCTGGTCGTTTTTCGGAACCGGTACCAGTCTCCAGGAGCTATATATAAACCCCCACAAGCTAAACAGCAATGCCTGGGACTGTCTTCGTGATGCGGCCAGCTGGGCAAAGACGAATGAACACATCCTGGCCGATGTTCACTGGGCGGGCGGAGACCCGGATAAAGAAGAAGTATACGGCTTTGCGGCCTGGCGTGATCAAAAGGGGGTGTTAACCTTAAGAAATCCTTCTCCTGTTGAGAAAAGCTTTACCGTTAATGTGAGGCAGCTATTTGAAATACCCGAAGGCTTAGGTGACAGTTATAGCTTTCATGATGCCAAGTTGCCCGGTGGTGAAAAATTATTCTCGGGAAGAATGGCGGTAATTAAATTGAAACCCTTTGAAGTGAAAGTAATGAATGCCATGGCGGACTGAGATAACGGCTAATGTTTCTTTAATCAGCAATTAATATCCAGTTAATACCAAACACCTTCCTTTGAACCGGTCCGGGAACTGATTCAGGAAGGTGTTCAGGCCTTAATTATTTTAGATTTTTAATCAGAATAATTCCTAAATTTGATATTACGCGGATTGTCAATGCTGGTAGTTATGCATAAGGAAACTGATAAGTTTTTATTGTTAAGGATGCAGGAAGACAGTTCCGAAGCTTTTGATGCGTTATATGAAAAGTATTGGGAGAAGGTTTACGCCGCTGCATTTAAACGACTTAACGATCCCGGTTATGCCAAGGATAATACCCAGGATATTTTTTTGCAGTTGTGGTCGAGGAGAAAGGAACTTGTAATTGACAATCTACCGGCGTACCTCTTTACCGCTGTACGAAATAACGTGTATAAATGGATGGAAAGGGAAGGTAAATATACCCCCATTCCCGATCTTTTGCTTCAGTTTGAAATGTCGAAAGACAATGCCGACGCCATGGTGCTTCACAAAGAGTTCCTCAGAGCTTATGAAGCACTTCTCAGTACCCTAACATCTTCGCAACAGGTTATTTTTCAAATGCGCTATCATCAGGACCTTCCTACGGACGAAATAGCGGAACGGTTAAAGGTCTCGCGTAAAACCGTTCAAAATCAGCTGGGCAGGAGTATCGCGCTACTTCGTGAGTCCTTTACGCTGGTATGCCTTCTGTCTTTAGCGTTAAGCTGAGGGTTGTGGGTTGCGGGTTGCGGGTTGTAGGTTGTGAGTTGTAGGTTGTGAGTTGCGGGTTCAAAGTTGTGGGTTGCGGGTTCTGAGTTTTAAGTGTTGAGCTAAAATATTTGCTTAAGCGTTTTGCCTTCCTGGCAATCGCTTTCTTTTTTCATTCTGTCTATCCTTTGTCTTTAAGCTTTTAAAAAAAAATTGAGATTGGCGTGGGATTTTTTCTTGTCCGGCGGTCTTAGTAGAAATGCCCGTTAAATGAATATTGACAAGAGGGAGTTTCTGCGGATCCTGGAAAAGTACAGGAATGGTCAGGCTTCTGCGGAAGAGGAAGATTTCCTTCATGCTTATTATAATATGTTCGAGCTTAAGGAGGATCCGCTTACGTCATTCAGCGAATCTGAAAAGAGCGAACTGAAGAATAGTATCCGTTCTGAATTAAAGGCCCGGATAGATATCGGGGCAGCGGGAAAAACGAAGAAGGATCGTTTTTATATGCGCTGGTCTGCTGCGGCAGCTGTTTTAATTCTGGTTTCCTCAGGTATCTGGGTTTTGGTAAATAAGGGTAGAGAAAGCACCAAGAATCCCGTTCAATCTGTAACGGTGCAGAAACAGGATATTGCTCCCGGAACTAACAAGGCGGTTCTGACCTTAGGAGATGGCTCAACAATAATGCTCGACGACGCCGGAAATGGTATTCTGGCTAAGGAGGGTGGATCGGCAATCAATAAGACGAAAGACGGAGAAATTGTCTATGAAGCAGGTTCGGGGCAGAAGAAACAAGAGGTTACCTATAATATGGTAGCTACTCCGCGGGGAGGACAATATCAGCTTACCCTGCCTGACGGCTCGAAAGTATGGCTTAATTCGGCATCCTCTATCCGTTTCCCTACCGTGTTCAATGGTGATGAGAGGAAAGTAGAGATAACAGGCGAAGCGTATTTTGAAGTAGCGAAGAAGGTTAAAGGTGAAAGGTTAAAGCTTAAAGTTCAGGGTGCAGACAGGGTACCATTTATAGTGATGACGGCAGAACAGGAAGTTGAGGTGCTGGGAACGCATTTTAACGTAAATGCTTATGCGGACGAAGGCGAAACAAAAACAACCTTGCTCGAAGGTTCTGTAAGGGTAAGGACAAGCAGAAATTCAATTACTGCTTCGAAGCTTCTCGAGCCGGGACAGGAATCCATTGTTCGTTCAGCCGATCATGCTACGAGTGTTCGTCAGGCTGATATAGAAAAGGCGGTAGCCTGGAAGAACGGATATTTCAAATTTGACAGAGAAAACATTCAGTCTTTAATGCGACAGGTGTCACGCTGGTATGATGTAGATGTAGAATACCGCGGAACGATTCCATCGGATGAATTTGTAGGAAAAATTAAGCGTACCGCTTATGTATCAGGAGTATTGCGCATACTCGAACTCAGCAATATAAAATGCCGGGTAGAAGGCCGGAAGATAATTATAGGGAATTAATTCAATAAGGTTTAACTATTAAGATAAGCATGATGAAGACATAGTTACTTAATCAAATTAAGTCTCTAAAAGCCGGAAGTGCTGCAACACTTCCGGTAATGGACCTATAGAATAGGTTGTCCGGGACTAAAAACAAAATTCTTGACGGAATCTATCCTTTAACCCAAACTGTACAAAAGTATGCAATTAACTTCTCATGGTAAAATGCCTGGTTTCGGGCGTTTGTTGCCATACAAATTGTTTCTGGTAATGAAACTCACCGCCATTTTATTAACGATCACTTGTCTTCAGCTAAGTGCAAACAGCTTCTCTCAGAGTATCAGCTTGTCGGGCAAAAACCTGCCGCTTGAAAAAGTCCTTACTGTTATTGAGAAGCAAAGCGGCTACTTCTTCTTTTACAAGTATAACGAGCTGAAGTCCGCAAAACCTGTAACTGTTGACCTCGACAATGTTTCGGTAGCGCAGGCTCTGGAACAGAGTTTTAAGGGTCAACCTTTTAAGTATGTTATAGAAGAGAGGACGATAATCGTTACGAAGAAGAATGAAAAGGAACCGGTTAAAATAACACCTTTGATTACTGTCAGGGGAAAGGTAACTGACGATAAAGGAGAACCTCTTCCCGGAGCAACGATACGGGTAAAAGGCTCTAATCAGGCAACCGTTTCAGATATTAACGGTGCGTTTAATATTGCAAATGTTGAGGATAATGCTGTTCTGGTAATTACCTATACCGGTTTTGCCCAGCAGGAGATAGCCGTAAATGGCAGGGCGGAGATTTCTATCAGCTTGAAAGAAGACCTCCAGGCCCTGAGCGAAGTCGTGGTAGTAGGGTATGGTACTCAGAAGAAGGTGAACGTAACCGGAGCGGTGAGTTCGATAAAAGGAGAGGATATTCAGAACCGGCCTGTAAGAAACGTTACTTCTGCCTTACAGGGACAAATGGCCGGGGTTACAATCGTCAGCAGTACAGCGGTACCGGGCAATAACTCTACTTCTATACGCATAAGGGGTGAAGGAACGTTGAACGATGCTAATCCGCTGGTCGTTATTGACGGGGTTCCCGGAGGAAATATGAATATTTTGAACCCTGATGATATAGAAAGTGTTTCAGTCCTCAAAGACGCCGCTTCATCATCTATATACGGTGTTCGTGGCGGTAATGGAGTGATCCTGGTCACTACCAAGAAAGGAGCTGGCGATCAGCCTAATATAGGATATAGCAACTATTTTGGTTTTCAAACGCCGACGGCTTTACCGAAGAGGATAGGCTCTGTAGAATACATGACTATGCTGAATGAAGCAAGGTCGAATGTGGGACAAAATCCCACTTATACGGATGCACAAATAGAAATTGCGAGGAACGGCTCCGATCCTAATTACTATGCCAACACCGATTGGATCAATGCGATCATGAAGAAAAGCGCACCTCAGCAAAACCACAACTTCAGCATTAATGGAGGCGCAAAAAACCTTAACTATTATCTTTCTTACGGCTTTTTGAAAGAAGGGGGCCTTGTTACAGGCGATAAATATCAATCCAAACGCCACAATATCAGGGCAAGATTTAATACCAGTTTGTTCAACCGGCTCGATCTCGATGCAAATATTGGCTATATCGACCGGAACTACGCAGGATCCTCCGAGGATGTAACCTCAGCAACAGGTCCTATTTATGCGGCAATGCAAATACTTCCGTTGGTTCCCGTGAGATTTACTACAGGAGGATGGGGGTATATAGGGGGCTCTCGTAACCCCGTCGCTGTCACAACAGACGGGGGCTCAAACGACTTTGGATCCCAGGAGGTCACAGCGAATTTGCAGGCGAAGCTGAACATCACAAAGGGACTTAATATGCGTGGGCAATACGCACTGATCAGATCTAATTCAAAACGTACTGTCTTCAACAAGACCATAAATTACTATAGTCCCGACGACGGCTCGCTCATCTATCAGACAAGTCCTACAAACAGTATCACTGCAAACGACTACACCAATTTCTATCAGTCGTTTTTAGGACTTGCAGAATATGAAAGAACCTTTGCGGAGAAGAATGAACTTAAGTTAATGGTGGCGTATTCAAGGGAAGAGGAAATTTCAGATAATTTCAATGCAAGTCGTTTGAGTCTACCTTCGCAGGATGTTCCCAGTCTGAATATCGGTACTTTGCAACAGGAAAATGGTGCAAGCTCGACACAGTGGGCTCTCCAGTCGATCTTTGGCCGCCTGAATTATGTATACAATAAGAAGTATCTGGCAGAAGGGAACTTCCGGTATGACGGATCTTCCCGTTTCCGTGAAGATCTCAGGTGGGACTGGTTTTTCTCGGGTTCTCTCGGGTGGATCTTTTCAGAGGAAGGGTTCTTTGAACCTCTGAAATCGGTGATCGACTTTGGAAAGATAAGGGCGTCTTATGGCAGTCAGGGAAATGACAGGGTGACCAGTTCTTCGGGCGGAACCTTAAACTTTGGTTATCTGGCTACCATTTCTCCGTTCCAGACAATGCCCATCGGCAACGTTCCTCAGATTGGATACAGGCAAAACGGCGTAGCGAACGAGTTGCTTCGGTGGGAGTCGAGCACCAAGCAGGATTTCGGGATAGATCTTACCATGCTGCGGAGCCGTTTTGGCATCACTGCCGATTATTATATCAATAAGACTAACGATATTCTTCTTCCTGTACGACTGCCTGATGTTTTGGGGGTTGGTGAAAATTATCCTCCGCAGAACGCCGGTAAGGTTGAAAATAAAGGATGGGAATTGCTTTTATCATGGAAAGACCGGATAAAGAAGGTGAATTACGGGCTTAGCGTCAACTTGTCGGACGTGAAGAATGAAGTTACCGATATGGGAGGCTCCAATTCTTCTCCTGCCGACAGGGTACAAATGGTAGGCTATCCCATTGATGCCTTTTATGGATTTGTAGCTGACCGTTTGGCGCAGGAAGCGGATTTTGATTACAATCCGGCAACCAGGGTCTACACTCCAAGATTTGCT
>DALYUO010000188.1:3983-9839 GCA_031981225.1 Pararcticibacter sp. | reverse complement strand
CGATACTCCAGTGACATCCATGCCCAATTCGCGCGACCAGCTGCTGGCCTGCATTCCCCGTCTGCGCCGCTATGCGCGGGCATTGGTCGGCGATCGGGCCGGCGCCGACGACCTGGTGCAGGACGTGTTTATCAAAGTGTGGAAGAATCTGGATAACTTTCAAAATAATTCACAGCTTTATACCTGGCTTTACAGGATTGCAACCAACGAATGCCTTACTTTCCTCAATAAAAAGAAACAACAGAATAATATTCCCCTTGACGAGGTAGCTTACGACCTTGCCGATTCATTGGCTGAAGGTTCTTATTTTGACGGCAATAATGCTCAAATGAAATTGCAGAAGGCTTTGCTAACATTACCCGAAAAACAGCGACTTGTATTCAACATGAAATATTATGATGACTTGAAATATGAGGAGATTTCCGACATACTTGGAACTAGTGTAGGCGCTCTTAAAGCGTCTTTTCATCATGCGGTAAAAAAAATTGAGGGTTATTTATTAAATAATGATTAAACCTTAGGGCTTCAGATTAATCAGTATCTATATGGAATTGAATAAAAATAACGGAAACTGGGAGAAAGATGCACCCGCTCTTGCGGCGGTAGAAAGGGCTAATCCGTTTACAGTTCCCCTTAACTATTTCGAAGACATGCAGGATCAGCTGCAAAGCAGAATCGCTATAGCAGAGTCGTCCAGGACCAGTAAGAATACCAGCTTTACTGTACCTGAAGGGTACTTCGATACACTCGGCGACCGGATCATGTCGACGGTAAAAGCCGAAAGTTTTAAGGAGGAGATGAGTGAGAGCGGGTTTAGTGTGCCCGACAATTACTTCGTTAATCTTGAAGAAAGTATAATTAAAAAAGCGGACGCGCTGAACGCTGCTCCATCAAAAACTGTCCGCCGGCTGGTTCCGGTATGGATGAAATATGCAGCCGCTGCTTGTATCGCGATCGTAACCGGCTCGGTGATCTTCTTTAGTCAGCAAAATAATACCTTAGAATCGAAGCTTTCGAAAATACCTGAAAATGACATTGTGACCTATCTCCAGGCGTATAGTGATACAGGCGATTTTCCGGTGATTGTAGAAAACCTTGAAAAAAATGCAGTAGCAATAGAAATCGGCTCGAGCCTGTCAGACCAGGAGATTGAGCAGTATCTGGAGTCTACTCTGTAAAAGATGTGAAAATGAAGAAATGGATCTTTAGTACTTTATTATATTTATCTGTATTTGTAACAATGCCTGCTGTTGCGCAGCATGAAAACAAACGTATTGATGCACTAAAAATTGAGTTTTTAACGAAAAAACTTGATTTAAGTCCCGAGGAGGCTCAAAAGTTCTGGCCTGTTTACCACAACTATCAGCGTGAAATGGTCGCCATTTTTAAAGAAAGACGGCAGGCACGCCATATGCAGAAAGAGGCTAACACCCCGCCCGACGAGTTAAGGTTTGAAACGCGTATCCTTGAAACAAAAAAGCGTTACCGTAAAGAATTTTTGGATGTATTGCCTGCGCAAAAAGCAGATTTGATCTTTCCTGCTGAAAGAGAGTTCAGGGAATGGCTCATCAACCAGCTGCGCGAAAGACGGAAGCATCCTTAACCACATAGTTTTTAGTTTCTGCTACAGCCTCCCTAAAATTCGGGAGGCTTTTGTATTTTTGTAGCATGATAAGCCTACGGCAATTATTCCTCCTTAACAACGCTCAAACATCATCTACTCCGCGTCTTCTCGAAATAGAACGAGCAGAAGGCATTTACTTATTTGGACCTTCGGGTAAAGCCTATATGGACCTTGTTTCGGGCTTTGCAGTGAGTAATGTGGGGCATTGTCATCCAGCCGTTGTGAAGGCTGTGAAAGATCAGGCAGAACGGTATATGCACGTGGCGGTTTATGGAGAATACGTTCAGTCGCCACAGGTACTGTATGCGGAAAAACTGGTTTCAGTATTACCGCCTGCGCTCAATTCGGTCTACTTCGTTAATTCGGGAGCCGAAGCTACCGAGGGAGCTCTAAAGCTTGCTAAACGGTTTACCGGCCGGAGCAAGATTGTTTCGTGCTATCAGGCTTATCATGGAAGTACTCACGGTGCACTTAGCGTTATGGGGAACGAGTATTATAAGCAAGCTTACCGGCCACTTCTGCCAGATGTACATTTCATTCATTTTAATGAGTCGTCCGATCTTGACATGATCGATAATGATACAGCATGTGTGATTGTCGAAAGTATACAGGGTGAAGCAGGTGTACGCGTGCCTGCAAACGCTTATATGCAGGCTTTAAGGAAGCGCTGCGACGAGACGGGTGCACTCCTGATAATGGATGAAATACAGACAGGGTTCGGTCGTACGGGTAAACTTTTTGCATTTGAACATTTTGGAATATATCCGGATATCCTCCTGCTGGCAAAAGGAATAGGAGGCGGGATGCCAATCGGCGCGTTCATAGCTTCGCGTGAGATAATGGATTGCTTAAAGGATAATCCAATACTTGGACATATTACGACATTCGGAGGCCACCCGGTGAGCTGCGCTGCAGGACTTGCTACTCTTAACACTATTCTTGAAGAGAACCTGGTCGCTGAAGTGGGCAAAAAGGAGGCTTTATTCCGGACACTTCTTTCTAAACCGCCAATACGCGAAGTGAGAGGTATGGGACTTATGCTTTGTATTCAGCTAGACACCTTTGCTCAGGTGGAGGCTGTAAGCAAAAAATGTCTTGAGGAAGGTATCATTGTGGATTGGTTCTTAAATTGCGGTACTGCATTGCGGGTTGCTCCCCCCCTCACAATAACAGAAAAAGAAATCAGGGAAGCCTGCAGAATCATTACCGAAACGGTAGCGGCTATCGGATAGAACGCATAGCGTGCTCCGGCAAAACAATTTCTTCATTGGCTAAGACCTGCAAGGGGTGTTAGCCCTACGCTCGCTGTAAAGGATGCAAAGGCCCGTCGATTCTATATGACTTGGCCGGACGGAATTTTAAAGCTTTTACAAGGGAAAAAGCCCACCTTAATATCCAAATCAAACCATACAGGAGTTTTTATTCTTAATAACTTGATAAATTGATCAAATAATTGATATTTTTATAAAAAAAGGCAAATATTTATGAGTGAATTGGATTTTTTACAACAATATATCCCCGAAACAAACACATGGGATGAAATGTTCAATTCAAATAACACACTTAGACAACCCTACGAGAAAATAATTGAGTATTTATCCAGGGAATCTTTAGACGATCTGAACAAGAAAGAGGAGCTGGCCCGTAAATTATTCCTCAGCCAGGGCATCACTTTTACAGTTTATAACAGCGGCGAAGGGATAGAAAAGATTTTCCCCTTTGATATTATTCCGAGGATTATTACAGCACAGGACTGGGCCGTAATAGAGAAAGGGATAAAGCAGCGACTCAAGGCGCTCAACATCTTTCTGAAAGATATTTACAGCAACATGTTTATCGTAAAGGATGGTGTTATCCCGATAGAGATGATTTACTCCTGTCCCCATTTCCTCAGGGAGATGCACAACGTAAAGGTGCCGCACGACATATATGTGCATATCGCTGGAATAGACTTAATAAGGGACTTCGACGGATCTTTCTACGTTCTCGAAGACAACCTTCGCACACCCTCGGGTGTGAGTTATATGCTTGAAAACAGGGAGATTACGAAACGTCTTTTCCCCGACCTGCTTCCGCAATGTAAAGTAAGGAGCGTTACCGAATACCCGGGGATACTGTACAGGAATTTAATGGCTATTTCGCCGCGGCAAATTTCGAATCCTACGATTGTATTGCTCAGCCCCGGGATTTATAACTCGGCGTATTTCGAACACACCACTCTTGCCCGGCTGATGGGCGTGGAACTTGTTGAAGGGCGGGACCTTCTCGTCGACAATCACAAGGTTTATATGAAAACTACAAATGGTAGACAGCAGGTAGATGTTATTTATCGCAGAGTTGACGATGAGTACCTGGATCCCCTGGTTTTCAATCCTGAGAGCATTCTCGGAGTAGCCGGAATGATGAGCGCATACCGCAAAGGGAACGTAGCCATTGTTAACGCCATCGGAAACGGTGTTGCAGATGATAAGGCTATTTATACCTACGTCCCCCAGATGATAAAATATTATCTGAATGAGGAGCCCTTGCTTAAAAACGTTCCTACATATCAGCTTGGTGATCCGGAACATAAGGAGTATGTTTTCGATAATATCCATAAAATGGTGATCAAAAAAACAAACGGAAGCGGAGGGTATGGGATGCTTATGGGCCATATGGCCGGTGATGAAGAAATTAAAAATTATAAAGCCGATATAGAAAAGGAACCGCGACAATATATAGCGCAACCAACTATTAGCCTCTCGACAGCGCCATGTTTTTTGAACACGAAGCTCAGGCCAAGGAGAATAGACCTCCGGCCTTTTGCGCTATGCGGCCCGGATGGCATAGAAATAGTCCCGGGAGGATTAACAAGGGTTGCGTTGCAGGAGGGTTCTTTAATTGTCAACAGTTCGCAAGGTGGCGGAAGTAAAGACACCTGGGTCCTTGCATCTTAAATTTATTATCTGAAAACACATGTTAAGCAGGGTTGCAGCAAATTTATATTGGTTAAGCCGCTATATCGAAAGAAGCGATGGCATTTTAAGGATGCTGAAAATTAATTATGCCTCTTCACAGGACTCATTACAGCAGTTTTCCTGGGCTCCGGTAATTAAAATATACAGCGGACTGGATGAAGATACCATCAGATCAATGGAATTTAACAGCCGGGAGGTCCTGCTGTTTATGTTCTCGGGTAAAGAAAATCCAAATTCTATCTCTAATATTATCACCCTGGCACGCGAGAACGCCAGGAGTGTGCAGGATCACATCCCCAAAGACCTTTGGCAATGCCTTAATGAATACTATCATCTCGTAAAAGATAAAAGACTCATTTATTCATTGCGCAGAGACGACCCTACTTCGGTTCTCGACGAACTTATAAAACAGGTAATGCTTTATTACGGCATTGCAGAAGTAACAATGGAGCGGGGTGAAGGCAGAAGCTTTATGAACATCGGAAAATACCTTGAACGCAGCATCCAGTCTGCCGACATTCTTGATACCAAGCTTGATGTCACAAACAACGACCCCGACCTGCTTTCGGGTACTTCTTATTTAAAATATCTGCTTTTATCCCTTGGCGCCTACGATCTCTATCTTAAAACGTACAGGCAAGGCTTCGATGCCGAGAACATACTTGAACTGGTTGTGCTGAATAACGACTTCCCGCGTTCTGTACTCTATTCTGTGAATAACATCCACCGGTATTTCGAACGGCTAAAGAGCAACAAAAATATAATCGAGTTTAAAGAATTATCGTTTCTTATCGGACGCCTGCAAAGCATGATTCAATATAGCACGGTCGATTCGATAATGCAGCAGGGCCTGCACTCGTACCTCGCTCTTATAAAAAAGGAACTTTATAGAGTTGGGAATACGTTAAATGTACATTACTTTGCATATTCTTAATATCACCAAAACATGCCTCAGTTTAAAATTAAGCATACTACGAAATACACTTATCAGGGATCGGTCCGCGATGGAGCTAACCAAATCATCCTGTTTCCGATAAGCGACCAGTATCAGGAAGTGCTGAAGCATGAGCTAAAAATAAGCGGTGATCCTCCGGTAGATGTATATAAAGACTACTATGGCAATGAGGTTGGTAACTTCACCTGCAGTAGTCCGCATTCCGAATTAAGTATTACATCAAATATCATTGTAACAACCAGGAATAAGCCTTTACCCGAAGATGACATTTTCCCGAACCAGCAATGGCAGGACCTGGTTAAGCTCCAAAATAAGATTCC
>DALYUO010000188.1:0-3973 GCA_031981225.1 Pararcticibacter sp. | reverse complement strand
GAGTTAAAGGAAATCGTACAAAGAGAACATCTCCCCGCCCGTACGCCTTATGAGGCTGCACTCAAGTATTGTCTCTATGTATATGAGAACTTTGATTATATACCAGGGATTACCACCGCTGAAACAACACTTGATGTGGTATGGAAATTAAAAGCAGGCGTTTGTCAGGACTTTGCGCATATTCTGCTGGTGATGCTGCGGTTAGTAAAGATACCTGCGCGGTATGTCAGCGGTTATATCTGTCCTCATAAAAATGGCATGCGTGGTGAAGGCGCAACACATGCCTGGGTGGAGGCCTACCTTCCCAATTACGGATGGCTTGGTTTTGACCCTACTAATAACTGTGTCGCAAACGAAACCCACGTCCGTTTAGCCGTCGGCCGGAACTTCTCCGACTGCTCTCCTGTAAAAGGGGTCTATAAAGGACTGCCCCAACATACATTAGAAGTGTCGGTTTCTGTTTCTTATGAGGATGACCAGGTGATCAAAGACGAAATGCCCGAAGTGGTTATTGAAAAGGCGCATACCGACTTTCCTGTAAACAGCTTCCAGCATTATCTGGAAATGGTTCAGCAGCAGCAACAATAAATACCGCTTAAATCATTACATCGCATGAATCCATTTGAACTGATACTCTAAGGTTGGATTCTTCATTCTCTCCGCGATCCTCGACAAACGGTCGGGAAGCTTCATGAGGTAGTCCCGCGCTTTTTCGCCGGCATCATTAAGACTGCGAAGACCTTCAATCTCCCAGTCGTTTATTAACTGTTTGAGGATGTCAACATAGTCGACGGACGTATATACACCTAAACGCTGGGCAGCATCGGCAAAATGAGTAAAAGTCTCACCTGCCTTTTTACCAAGCTCTCTTAAGAAATGAGCAGGCATAACTATCTTCTTCCGCATCATGTCTTCGAAAGCTATAAGAACCTCATTAGGGTCAACCTTAATTATTTCCGAGATAAAATCCTTATATGCCCGGGCGTGCCGCGCCTCATCACTCGCTATTACACCACACATCCTTGACAACAGGGTATCTCCATCTCTTTTTGCGAGAGAGGCCACCCTTCTGTGCGATATGTTAGTTGCAAGCTCCTGAAAGCTGGTGTATATAAAATTCCTGTAAGGATCCTGATCGGTGCCGATGTCAAAACCATCAGCCAGAAGATATTGTGTAGATACTTCAAGCTGGCGCATATTCACGCGGCCTGAAAGATAAAGATACTTATTCAGCAGATCGCCATGGCGGTTCTCCTCCGAGGTCCAGTGTCTAACCCATTTCATCCAGCCGCCTTCCTCATCTTTGGAGACGCCTTCAACCATTGTTAACCAAGATTCATAAGTAGGAAGAGCCTCTTCAGTGATGGTGTCGCCAATTAAAACGGCGAGAAGATCGTAAGATAAGCCCTTTGCACTTTCACGCAACTCCTTCACCTCTTCAAAAAAGTCCGATCTAGTTGAGTCCGGCAAAAAATCTGAAGGCTGCCATATTGTATCAATAGACTTCAAATAATTATTCATGTTATCCAGCATAAATTTTTCTATATGCTGCATTACTTCACGCCGTACTGCAAAACTGTTGTTCATTCCTGGTAATTAAAATGCAAAGATAATAATATAGATGTTCAAACCTATATAGGAAACCAGCACAGATGGAAGAAAGTTTTGAAGTATTTAAAAATATAAGGATCAATAGAATAAGTAAGTTCCCGACTGGAACTAAAGGGCAGAACAAAAAAGCCCTACTCTCCCTCGTGCTACCGCAGTACCATCGGCTAGCTTAGGCTATTTTTATTTATTATCTAACACCAAAGAAAAAATCCTATATTCAAAATCAGAGAATGAGTGATTCCCCTCTTCCAATACTAATTTAAGGCGAAGTGATTTCTTGTTTCTTGTAAGCGCAGAAGGTATGTTAAACTCTGAATCGTACCAGCGCAGGATATCGTTTGATTGCGGATCATACCAGATACCGGCAAATTTACCGTCGACGTACACTCTTGCTTTTTGCCTGGCAAAAGACTGGTCCATACGCCGTCTTATCCTTACACCAGAATTCAGAGGATCGATAGATGCATTAAAAGTTATCTCACCCCCGCCATGATAAAAGCCCTTGTCGTGGATAGAAGTGTATAAATAATCACCTTCATAACGTGCCGTTAAAGACTTTGCTTCAACCTTGTCCTTCGTCCTATAGGAGTGAGCCTTCATACTCGATTCATTACCCACGTCGAGCAAATCCGTTTCAACTAACACAGGACGCCGCCTCAGGTAAAGGTAGGCGAGGCTCGAGTACTCAGAAGCGATTTGACTTTCAGATCCATGCTGGATCCTTGCGTCAACAGAACTGTAAAAGGGAATTGGCATTTCCATATGAAAACGATAATAAACAGCCGGCACCTCATAGTCTTCCTTAAACAGGGTTAAAAATGCATTCGGATCACCGCCGCTTAATACTCTTACATCATTAACAGAACCTGCAAAAGGGCTCGTATACTTCAAACTTGGCCAAAAACAACCCAGATAATAGTCCTCCGTGCCCGTTCCATTTATTTGCGGAGTCCTATTCCCATCCATATAAAAATGCTCGTTTCCTTCGCAGTAATGCCCCAAACGGCATGACTGGACCGCTCCCAAAAACCAGCCTGTTCCGGGTGACTCACAGAATAACCAGTCGCGGCCGTACTCCGTGATCCCTTGCCGATAGAAGGTAGTGAAATATCCGGTTCTATTCTCGGGATAAGGTTCTGTATCATATTTTACTGAAGAGGTAATCCCCTTAAAAGAACTACCCGACCGGTTGAAAAGCGAAATCCGGGCGTTCCGCCAGAAGGGCATTACGAAGTTGCAAGTCATTCTCACTCGCCCGTTCTCCAGCCTTTGCACAGAAAACGGCAAGGAACGCACATCCGACACGCGGTTGGGAGATACAAAAAACATTCCCAGGGGAGCCATCACATGAAAAAGGCGACTATCTTCATTTTTCTCATAAGCAAGTTTTTTCTGTCCGTCTTCAGCTCCCTTATTAGCATTGGCATCGTCCCATATCATCTGTATATAGACATTCTGAAGAAGATTAGCAGAAGAATCCACCTCGATCTCTACAGAACGTACAGATCCGCTTCCTGAATAACGAAATAAATCTACTTCTTTCCACGGATCCAATGTACTAGTCTGTTCCTGTCCTTTTAACCTCTGAGCACCCCAAACATTTCTTCCGGATGTATGAAATGCCGCCGATATAAAGTTCCGGTGTCCAGCCGAATCGACAATACGGGAATTCTCAGTATACTTCTCATACAGTATGTGATAAAATGTAGGCTTACCTTTAACAGTTATTTTTAACGACTTATTAAAAAGGATAGGTACAAAGCTATTTCCAGCATATGAGTCGTGAATATAGTATCCCCGTCTCTCATAGGATACGAGCGGAGCAGGAAACAAACTAAAGCGGCCCCTATAAAAGTCAATTGAATTCATCTCATATCGCGGTTTCTTTTCGCCATCGAAATAGAATCTAAGGATTGCGGCAGAATCGAGGACGGTACCCCACATACTTCTAATACAGCCTGCACCCGTCCCATCGAAGATGACTGCATCACCATGCTCATCTGTGTACAAGAAATGGCCTGAATCTCCATTCTGCTGATGGGGACTGTGACTTGAGAATTGCCCCGCCCATACGGTACCATCTGGCAGCAAAGGCAGCTTGGCCAGAGCATCTGACACAGTTTTGTTATGATCGGAAGTTTGAGCCGAGCCATGCAATGCGGATAAGAAGATAAGTATTATGCCTAAAACCCTCATGGTAATGATTTATACCCAATAATAAGCTTAATCGATTAAACATACAATAGGCATAAGAAAATCAGGGCATAAAAAAAGCCCGTCAGAATGAACTAACGGGCTTTAGAAAGGTTGGCACCGACCTACTCTCCCACGTGTTACCGCAGTACCATCGGCTCTGGCGGGC
>DALYUO010000187.1:6991-9924 GCA_031981225.1 Pararcticibacter sp. | reverse complement strand
CTTCCATTATCATTTTGATGTAACAATGAAATTTCCGACTGCTGTCTTATATTCTAATATGTATTTTTACGCGATTCTTAAAGATTATGAAACTCGAAACGATAGCAATACATGCCGGCAATAAGATAGATTCTTCCACAGGTGCAGTTATACAGCCAATTACTCTATCTACCACATTTGAAAGAGCTGAAGATGGCGGGTATCCTCACGGATTTATCTATACGCGAGCAGAAAACCCCAACCGCAGCTCACTTGAGCGCGTGCTCGCCGCTCTTGAAGGAGGCGAAGCTGCTGCGGCTTTCTCTTCGGGTAATGCCGCAGGCTCTGCTGTATTTCAGGCATTAGAACCGGGAAGCCATATTATTGCTCCTTCCGACATGTATCATGGGCTTAGCACGCTCATCAATGTCGTTTATAAAGGTATCCTTGAGGCCGATTACGTAGATCTTTCAGATGTAACAGCCATTGAAAAGGCGATAAGGCCATCAACGAAGCTAATCTGGGTCGAAACGCCTTCCAATCCGCTTCTGAAAGTAACGGATATCGACGCTGTGGTTCGCCTGGCAAAACGTCACGGCATGATGGTATGCTGCGACAATACCTTCGCTACACCGGTTTTTCAGCGTCCGTTTGAACTTGGAGCGGATATAGTCATGCATTCAACGACAAAATATTTCGGAGGACATAGTGATGTCCTAGGTGGTATTTTAATTACACGCAACAAAGACTCTTTCTGGGAAAAAATTAAAAATATCCAGGCCCTGTCGGGCGCTGTCCCCGCTCCTTTTGATTGTTATATGACTGTCCGGGGAATTAAAACTCTTCCATACCGCATGAAGGGTCATGCTGCTAATGCTCAAAAGGTGGCCGAATTCCTGCAAGCGCACCCGGCCGTAGAAAAGGTATATTATCCCGGACTTAAAGACCATCCTCTGCATGAAGTGGCCGCCAGACAGATGAGCGGTTTTGGAGGAATGCTCTCCTTCCTGGTAAAAGGCAGCCCAGACGACGCCAGGAACGTTGCAAACAGAGTAAAGTTCTTCACCCAGGCCACCAGTCTTGGAGGAGTAGAAAGTCTTATTGAACACCGCGCGTCTGTTGAAGGTCCGGATACAAAAACGCCTTTTAACCTTTTAAGGGTGTCGGTAGGACTAGAGAATGCAGAAGACCTCATAGCCGATTTAAAGCAGGCATTGGACGGAGTTTAAGTAATGAATTCCATGCAACCCGCAACTCACAACCCACAACATACAACTTTCAACATTTAATTTGGACTTTTAGCATAATCCGTTATATTTGCACCCATTGATAGCGTTATCAATACTGTCAAACACCCCTTAAAAGGTTTTGATTTATAAAGAAGCGGTGAGAGATCAGGCTCTGTGACCCGCTGACAACCTAACCGGAAGAGTTCCGGAAAAGGTGCCAAATCCTGGTCCCGTAAATAAACCGGGAGCATATAAATTGTTAAAACCATGAGACAAGATCAGATTTATTTTCGTCCTTCAGAAGGCATAACCACTATGCCAGCCTCAGATTCTTTGCGTTCCGAAAACGCATTCCGAATGTCCCGTTCCATTTGTTGTTGCTGTTGTTAAGGCCTCAGCTTTTCCATCTGTGAAACACAGATGAGTTTGGTATACCGCCGTCAATCCAGCGTATATCAGAACGGTTAATTCAATCATTATATTCATTTATAAAAATATCACCATGTCATTATCTAATCTAAAATTCGAAACACTACAGGTTCACGCAGGTCAGGAAGCAGATCCAACAACAGGTTCACGTGCTGTGCCTCTTTACCAAACCTCATCATATGTATTTACCAGTTCAGAACATGGCGCAAACCTTTTTGCCCTCAAAGAATTTGGAAATATCTATACACGGTTGATGAACCCTACCACCGATGTGTTTGAAAAAAGGATAGCCGCACTTGAAGGCGGGGTTGCAGCTCTCGCTGTTTCATCCGGACAGGCAGCACAGTTCATTGCTATCAATAATATCCTCCAGGCTGGAGATAATTTTATATCCACATCATTCCTTTACGGAGGCACATACAATCAGTTTAAAGTCGCATTTAAACGCCTCGGAATTGAAACGCGGTTTGCTAAGGGAGACGATCCAAAGAGCTTTGAAGCGTTGATCGACGATAAAACCAAAGCGCTTTATCTCGAAACTATTGGAAATCCAGGGTTTAATATCCCCGACTTCGAAAAGTTTGCACAGCTGGCGCAGAAATATGATCTGCCATTGATCGTCGACAATACTTTCGCTGCAGGAGGTTATTTGTTCCGTCCTTTAGAGCACGGTGCACATATCGTTGTCGAATCAGCAACAAAATGGATCGGTGGCCATGGAACCAGCATCGGTGGTGTTATTGTGGATGGCGGTACTTACAACTGGGGCAACGGGAAGTATCCTCAGTTTACAGAGCCTTCTGAAGGATATCACGGACTGGTATTCAATGACGTATTCGGCATTGGCGGACCCTTCGGCAATATTCAGTTCATTATCCGGGCCCGTGTAGAAGGACTGCGCGATTTTGGTCCCGCCCCCTCTCCTTTCAACTCCTTCCTTTTTATCCAGGGACTCGAAACGCTGTCGCTTCGTGTACAGCGCCACGTGGACAATGCACTCGAATTGGCAAAATGGCTCGAGCAACATCCGCTGGTAGAGAAAATAAACTACCCGGGATTGGAAAGCAGCATTTACCACGCCAATGCGAAGAAATACCTGCGCAACGGTTTCGGTTCCATGCTCTCTTTCGAAATAAAGGGCGGAAAGGAAAAAGCCATTCAGTTTGTCGATAATCTCGAACTTACCAGCCATGTGGCCAACGTGGGCGATGCTAAGACCCTCATCATTCAACCTTCCGCTACAACACACCAACAGCTAAGCGATGAAGATCAGATAGCTGCAGGAGTCACTCCTTC
>DALYUO010000187.1:5804-6981 GCA_031981225.1 Pararcticibacter sp. | reverse complement strand
ATTGACGATATAAAAGCCGATTTTGAACAGGCTTTCGGGAAGATAAAATAGGGATATACAATCTGTTCCATGAAATACCATGGAGCAGATCAGTACGCATCGGATGAATATTAAGAAATACACACATAATAAGACCTTTAAGCTGGAAGACGGGTCGGTATTGCCCCACCTCGAAATAGCTTACCAGACCTATGGCAGGCTGAACGACAAGAGAGACAATGTGATTTGGGTATGTCATGCTCTTACCGCCAATTCAGATGTTCTCGACTGGTGGAAAGGCTTATTCGGCGAAAATGACCTCTTTAATCCCAAAGATCATTATATTGTTTGTGCTAATATTTTAGGTTCTCATTACGGCACTACTAATCCACTCTCCGAGAATCCGCAAACTGGCAGTCCTTATTACATGTCATTCCCAAAATTCAACACGAGGGATCTGGCAGCGGTACAGAGAATACTTGCCGACTATCTGGATATTGAAGAGATCAGCGTGCTGATAGGCGGATCATTAGGCGGACAGCAGGCAATGGAATGGGCTATTGCCGAGCCAGACCGTATTAAACGGCTGATCCTGATTGCCACCAACGCCGTTCATTCGCCATGGGGAGTAGCTTTTAACGAAAGCCAGCGGCTGGCTATTTCTGCCGATCCTACTTTTCATTCCAACCACCCTGACGGAGGGAAAAACGGACTGAAGGCAGCAAGAAGTATCGCGTTGCTCTCATACCGCAACTACGATACCTACGGGATTTCACAGCAGGAAGTCTCAAATGACAAGACCGACGATTTCAAAGCTTCTTCTTATCAGAACTACCAGGGCGAAAAGCTGGTAAAGCGTTTCAATGCCTATAGTTACTGGTATCTGAGCAAGGCAATGGACAGCCATAATGTTGGAAGGGGCCGCGGGCTCGCTGATGAAGTACTTAAGAAGATAAAGGCCGTAACGCTTGTAATTGGTATCACGTCTGATCTGTTGTTCCCACCGGCAGAACAGCGCTTTCTGGCGGAACATATCCCAGATGCAAGCTACACAGAAATAAGTTCATTTTACGGACACGACGGCTTCCTGATAGAAACAGAAATCTTAACAAAAGAGATTGGCTCCTTCCTGAAGCGCACTGCTTATGGGAGCCATATAGTAACATTACATAAAATAGCATAATACGAATGAGCAACA
>DALYUO010000187.1:5136-5685 GCA_031981225.1 Pararcticibacter sp. | reverse complement strand
CCGTTGTTGAACTAATAAATGACACTGAGGCGGCCTTCCAGATTGTTTCAACAGCCCTCAAAAATGGAAAGAACGTTGTCTCAGCCAGTAAGAAGATGATAGCCCTTCATCTCGAAGAACTGCTTCATCTTCAGGAAGAATACGGCACATCGCTGCTTTACGAAGGCGCTGTCTGCGGTAGTATCCCCATCATCCGGAACCTTGAGGAATATTACGACAACGAGCTTCTTTACTCGGTAAGGGGTATTTTCAACGGATCTTCTAATTACATCCTTTCGAAGATATTCAATGAAAACCTTGGATATGATACTGCTTTAAAGCAGGCACAGGACCTTGGCTTTGCTGAAACTGACCCGATTTCAGACGTCGGCGGGTTCGATCCTAAGTATAAGCTCGTTATAGCGGCGTCTCATGCATACGGAATTATTACCCGCCCGGAAGATGTCCTGAATGTAGGCATTCAAACCCTCTCCGCGCGCGACATTCAGTATGCACGTGAGAAAAATTATAAGATCAAGCTGGTACCCACGGCGCTTGAATTCGGCGAAC
>DALYUO010000187.1:2881-5126 GCA_031981225.1 Pararcticibacter sp. | reverse complement strand
GGTGGTACTTTATGTCATCCCGAAACTCATCAGGTCCGATGATTTCCTATATAACGTCGAAAACGAGTACAATGGCGTAATCGTTCAGGCTGCATTTGCCGATCAGCAGTTTTTCTTCGGCAAAGGAGCCGGAGGCCATCCAACTGGTTCAGCAGTATTGTCCGATATTGCCGCCCTGAGGTATGGTTACAAATACGAGTATAAAAAATACCGTAACAACCGTGGATTCATTCAATCTAACGATTATACCCTGAAGGTATATTTCAGATACGAGGATGACAGCCTCATTGAAAGATTGAATTTTAAAGGAGTAACGGAGCGCTTCTATGCGCCTGATTTCAAATATATTATTGGTAACGTAGAGTTAAGTGATTTGATAGCCAATCAGGACCTGCTGAATAACGACGGGATATTTATTGCAGAAATAGCCTGATGAACTAATTTGACGCTCGTCTCTGCAACAGTATTTAAAACTTAGGTTATGTTTTTTGATTATGCTAAACCGTCCCGGTACATCCGGGACTTTTAGTTTCAGCCCCAGCGGCTCACACACCTGCTTCCCCTGATATAGAAACGCCAGGGAATATCTCTGAACGGACCTTCGATATTCAGTCCGATCCTTGCCGAAGCAACAATATCATCATCCTCGATTACATTGCCTCTGTCCTCAATCCAGATCGTACTTTCCTGAAGCGACAGACCGTTATGAACTTTGCGGAGACCCAGCGCTTTCGCCAACGCACCGGGGCCCTTACAAAGACGCCGGTCGTCGTTAAACACACCTCGTCTTTCGCGCATAATATCAAGTCCTTCAGTAGGTTCAAGCGCTCTTATTAAAACAGCGTGTGAGGTTCCTTCCCCACCCGTAACGATATTCAGCATATCATGGATACCATAACAGATGTACATATAGGTTACTCCGCCCTCTGCGTACATGATCTCGTTTCTGCCGGTACGTCGTCCGTTAAATGCGTGCGAACCAGTATCTTCCGGTCCCATGTATGCCTCCGTTTCCACAATAATTCCCCCGCAAAGCAAACCCTCAATATCCGTAAAAACATACTTCCCGATCAGTTCTTTCGAGATCAGCACCACGTCATCCCTGGTATAAAATGAAGGAGGAAGAATATTACTTTTAGTTTGTTGGTTGTTATTCATAGGTGTCATTGTGTAGGGTAGAAAATTTAAAGTCCTAATAATATAAGTCCTGCTGCTTGATATTATTTACCCCTACCTTTTTGATTCTTAACTCTTGTCTCTTATTTCTTGTGTCTTGATACCTGATACTTACTACTTGATACTAAAAACAATCTCCTCCAGATACTTCCTGTCCGTTTCATCGAAAAAGTTCAGATGCTCGCTGTCCACATCCAGTACGCCGGCCACCTCATTTCCCCTGAAAAAAGGAACAACAATCTCCGAACGCGATAAAGAACTGCAGGCAATATGCCCAGGGAAGGCATCCACATCCGGAACGATCAGAGTTTTACCCTCTTTCCATGCAGAACCGCAAACACCCTTTCCCATAGCAATACGCGTGCAGGCCACCGGACCTTGAAACGGGCCCAGCACGAGCTCATCACCTTTTACTAAATAGAAGCCCACCCAGAAAAAACCAAACTGTTCTTTAAGGGCCGCGCTGATATTAGCCAGATTCGCTATAAAGTCTGTCTCTCCCTCTGTTAAAGCCCTAATCTGAGGCACGAGCGAACGATATTGTTCCTCCCTCGATCCGGCCGCTATTTTTAAGTCTTCCGCCATTTTGCAAAAATATACATTTAGGAAGTATCCCACGGTAAATCATTTTAAGATAAATGAATGCTTCGGACCCGCTTCAGAAACGCTTCAGAGTGGTTAGGAACCAATTAGCGACCTCCCTTTGTCCTCTCTTATTCTTCTTCGATAAAAACCGGAGAAGCAACGGAACGAGCGGCAAGTTGCACCGCGTCAAGTCAAAACCGGTTGCGAGTTATATTAAAATCGGAGCAATTGCCTAATAATCTTATTTTTGCTTTTCAAAACAATACACACGATGACGGCAAAGAAGAAATCCTTTCTATTTACAGCATTATTGACCCTACTGATCGCAGGGTCTGCATATACCCCCCCCGACGAGGGAATGTATCCTTTAAGCGAACTGAAAAAAGTTAGTCTGAACAAAGCAGGCTTAAGGATCAGTCAGAAAGATATATATAATCCCGACAGCATCAGTCTGATCGATGCCCTCGTTAATGTTGGGGGCTGC
>DALYUO010000187.1:0-2871 GCA_031981225.1 Pararcticibacter sp. | reverse complement strand
ATAACCAATCACCACTGTGCATTCGGCGCTGTACAGCAGGCCAGCACCCCCGAAAACGACTATCTTAATAAAGGCTTTGTGGCGCCTTCCCGTGAACAGGAGATTGAAGCGAAAGGCCTAACCTGCCGGATCACAGAAAGTTATGAAGATGTATCCGATAAGGTTCTCGCTGTTGTAGCAGGAGTAGATGATCCAGCATCGCGCATCAGGCTGATCAATGGCGAAATGAAGAAACTCGCTGCTGAAGCCGAAGCCCGGGATTCAACAATCAAGGCAGAAGTCTCCGAAATGTTCATCGGTAAAACATATGTCCTTTTCCGTTACAAAACTATACAGGACGTCCGCCTGGTATACGTTCCGAGCCGCAATATTGGCGACTTCTCTTTCATGCGTGCTTATGTAGCGCCCGATGTATAATCTGCTCCCTATTCCAAAAGCAACGTTCCTTACACTCCCCGAAAATTCTTAAAGGTAAATGCCGGCGGAGTGAGCGAAAACGACTTCGTCTTCATCCTGGGATATCCTGGAAGAACGTTCCGTAACCGCCCTGCACAATTTATGCAATATCAGCAGGATTATCTTTTGCCCTACGTCTCCAACCTGTACGACTTCCAGAATAAAGCAATGGAAGAAGCCGGCAAAAAAGATAAAGCGACCGAAATAAAACTGGCTACCCGCATCAAGCGGAACGCCAATGTCCTTAAAAACTACAGGGGAAAACTGAAAGGGCTCAATGGACTCGATCTCGTACAGCAGAAAAGACTTGAGGATGCCGAACTTGCGTCATATATTAACTCGGATGTAGAGCTGAAAGAAAAGTATGGCAGCCTCATGGGTGATATCGACAAGCTGTATAAGCTCATATATAACGATGCGAACCGCGAGATGTGGTTTGCCCAGGTCTACAGCAGTACCAGCCTCCTGAGCATTGCCCGGCAGATAAATGCCTTCAAAACAAGCATGGTTTCACGACCGCTTAACCAGAGGGCTGCATTTTATACCGATAGTATCGGCATCCTGAACCAGCGACTGAAAAACATCTACAATAGCTTCGATATTGATGCCGATAGGGCCATTCTTACCCGTATGTTAAATGATGCGGCAAAGGATCGACGCAGTAGATAAAAAAGTCTTAAAGGGCTTCAGCAGTCAGGACCAGATTGAGAAATTTGTTTCAAGCAGCTTGCAATACACCCGGCTGAAAGATCAAGATTTTGTTTTCAATACATTGTTAAAGTCGGCCAGCGCATTTTCGGCATACAACGACCCGCTCATGATGTTCGAAAAAGATATCAGAGATCAGATAGCTGCACTGAAACCCGAGCGAGACCGGCGCGATGGCCTTCTCAACAAGCTCATGGGCGATTACGTAGCCGTGAAAGAGAAGTTTAAAAAGCAGGATTTCATCCCCGATGCCAATAGTACACTCAGGCTAACCTATGGATCCGTAAGAGGCTACTCCCCTGCCGATGCCACTTACATGCAACCCTTTACTTCGGTTAAAGGAGTGCTCGAAAAAGGAAGCACAGGCAACCCCGAATTTGCATATCCCCAAAAGATCAGGGAACTCTGGAAGGCAAAAGACTTCGGCCCGTTCGCCAAAAGCGATCTGAACGACGTCCCGGTGGCTTTTCTTTACAACCTTGATACCACCGGCGGAAATTCCGGCTCACCGGTAATGAATGCCGATGGCGAACTGATTGGCGTAAATTTCGACCGCGCATACCCTTATAAGGGCCCATTCCATTTTTGGGGTCTATAATGTAATAATAGGCCCCCACAGGCAGTGCAGTGCCATTAAAAGTTCCATCCCAGGGTTCTGCATAGCCCCGGGACTGGTAAACACGGCTGCCATACCTGTTAAAAACATCGACGGTGGCGTCAGGGTATCGCTCCAGGTATTTTACATTCCATTTGTCATTCGTGCCGTCACCATTGGGCGTGAAAACATTCGGAATCACAGGGTATTTGTCTACTGTCACAGTAACCTCCGAATAGTTTACGCAGCCCCTGGAGTTAGTTACCTTTAGTGTATAAGTGGTGTTATCAAAGGGAGAAGCAGTGGGATTTGCTATGTCGTTCCTGCTTAAGCCTTCTGCGGGCAACCACTCATACGAAACAATATCTGCATCGCTATGAGCCAGCAACTGGGCAAAAGTACCTTCACGTATTTTCACGTCTTCACCGGCAGAAACTGAAGGACTGGGATTAACAATGATGGTTCTGGTGAGGGCATCCGGACAGCCATTTGCCCGGGTAAATGTAAAAGTAATATCATGCGGCCCCGGTCCGGCTTTGCCGGGATCAAAAACGCCTGAAGAGCTAACACCGTCTCCGCTGAATGTGCTGCTTCCCTGGAATGCAGTTTCCTGCTCAGCAACCAACTGCCGCGGCCCGGCCTCCAGGCATACATCGCCGAGCGCTTCAAACGTCACCTTTGGCATTGCCAGCAGCGTAAAGCTGCCCAATTTCTCATTCACACACACACCTCCCGAAAATGCTTTTAAGCTCACCGCATAAACCTTTGAGTCAGGGGCCGTAAATTCAGGAAAGAGCACGCGCTGTTCCTTTCCAGGCTCAGGGATGTCATCCGTAACCACATCAACCTTACCGTCTGGATCAGTAAAAGTCCACTCCAGCCGGGTAATCCTGCCAATGGCAACGGACGATCTATTGATAAAGACCACCTCATTCCTGCTGCACAATCTGTCATAGTTCGGCACTTCAAAATCAGGCACCGGGTTACTGCTATTTACGATAAAAGTTTTACATACAGTAGTACGGCATCCTTTTCCTGAAGTAACAGTTAGAGTAGCTGTATATTCACCCGGAACACTGTACCGATGCTGTGGGTCTCACTGTGTCGAGCGG
>DALYUO010000186.1:8752-9974 GCA_031981225.1 Pararcticibacter sp. | reverse complement strand
GGTGCTGATACCGGGTGCAAAGGCTCCGAAATTGGTTACTGAGGAAATGGTTCAGTCGATGGAGCAGGGGTCTGTCCTTGTAGATATCGCTATTGACCAGGGTGGTATCTTTGAAACTACCGACAGAATTACTACACACGATAACCCTACATATATTAAACATGGGGTAGTGCATTATGCTGTAGCTAACATGCCCGGCGCCGTTCCGAGGACTTCAACTATCGCATTAACAAATGTGACTGTTCCTTATGCAGTTCAGATAGCCAATAAAGGCTTTAAAAAGGCATGCCTTGAAAACGAAGCGCTGCTTAAAGGTGTTAATACGCTGGATGGCTATGTAACTTATAAAGCTGTGGCTGATTCTCATGCGCTGGGTTTTGAGAACGTGAAGAAATTGCTTGCCTAGGCTTGACAGGTATTTAATGTATTATTGATCTGGCACCCGGCGAACGCCGGGTGCTTTTTTATATTAAATGACCATCATCATTTTGATAAGGAATGTTTTTTGTCAATTTTGCAGTTGAATATGATTATTTACAAACAATTCTTTTTTGATTCCGCGCATTTTTTGCCAAAGGTACCCAAGGGCCATAAATGCGGGGATTTACATGGACACACGTATAAGCTTACTGTTTTCTTTGAAGGTGATCTTGATCCGGAGCAGGGATGGCTTATAGATTTTAATGAAATTAAAAAGATTGTTGATCCCGTCGTGTCTTCTATAGATCACAAGCTTTTAAATGATATTCCAGGACTGGAAAATCCCACCAGTGAACTGCTTTCGGTATGGTTATGGAATAAGATCAAACCTGAGCTACCACTGCTGAGCCGTATAGAATTAAATGAGACCCCTACATCCGGGGTATTATACGAGGGGGCTTAATCTCCCTTTAGCGATCGTTTCTGCCGAATCTGTAAAAGACAGAGGCCGATCCATATTGGTGTGCATGTACCTGAGATTTTATCTCGCGTGAGCGGAATATCACCGAAAAATTAAGTGTCCACCGGTTTGTTGCATATTTTAATCCCAGTTCCTGCGAAAAAGCCATCCGCCGGGGACTAAATGTCACAGGCCCTTTATCATCATTAAACATTCCGCCCTGAATTGTTGCGTCATAGGCGATAAAGTGAAGTGAAGGTTGGGCAAAGAAGAATAACTCTCTGGAAGGCACGGTATCAGTTGCCGAATTTGAAATCCGGCTATTCGTACTTACTGAGCTGA
>DALYUO010000186.1:4683-8742 GCA_031981225.1 Pararcticibacter sp. | reverse complement strand
AGGCGATTTATGTTTCCGGCCCGGAAAAGGATACCGGCACCGGCGCCGGAAAACGTTGTGCCCACATTGGCGTATCCTTTTAAGCTAAAGTCGGTATGCGGTCCCGTTCTGGATAGCAGCCTAGTATAATCAATAGACGTATTAAGAGCAAGCTCGTTGTTTACCTGATATTGCCAGCCGGTGATTTCATAGAACTTAACTACTTTATGAAGTAATTTCTGAGCATCCTCACCCAATGCATCCGGACCTATCGTTCCTCCATTTAGTGCAACCTGAAATACCTGTTCATTGCTTAGGAACCAGTTCATTTTGACTCCTCCGTAAAGATAGGCTGCATACGGACGATCGACATATGAAATGTCGGGAACGGATCCCGATTGTGCATTGTACATATACTGTCCGGCTTCGGCTTCCCATATTCTTTTTACAGTTTTTGAATCAGTACGGTCCGACTTAAGGGCATGTCTGAAGGTTATGAAAAGTCCGTTAGTATAGTATCGGTCCTGTCCGTAAGCCAGATAAGCGTCATTTTCGCTCCTAAATCCGAATTCACTCGTGAAATTTCTATTCTGAGAAAATGAAAAAGTAGCTAACAACAGGAAGGATGTTATTGAAAAGAATGATTTCATAAATTATATAAGCGCACAGTACCAGTAAAAAAACATATCTGATTAAAAAGCATAACCAAAGCTGAAACCCACCCAGGGGATGAATGAACCGTAACCAAATAAGGGGCTAAATCCGCCCCGGAAACTAAATCCGCTATCGACCGGCTGGAGCCTGTAGCCAAACGTAAGATTTCCCAGTACACCATCGCCTTCGGCGCTCAGATACTCATCTTCATTGTCGCTGAAATTCAAATAAGTTGCACCTGCACCCACTTCGAAAAAGTTTTTACCTTTTCCTAATAAATAGTTTAAACCAACCGGTATAGTAGTGATGCTGTTGCCGTCGGCTGCGATATAACCTATGCCTACCCGGCCTCCCAATCCATCTCTGCGTTTAGAAAAACGAGTATCATAGTTCCCGGAAATTGTCAGGCCCGGACCTAACATTTCTACGTAAACAGTTTGTGCTCTTTTGTTAATTAACGTATCGGTATGCAGCCCGGATTGTTGAGCGAAGACAGCCTCCCCAAGAGAGATCAGGGTAATAATAGCTGAAGCAAGAAGTGGTTTTTTCATTAAAAGTTTAAGTCAACACGGTGAAGGTAGTGAAATAAATAAAAAAAGCAGCTCTTGTGCTGCTTTTTTATTTATTCACGGATTCAGTATTGTTAAACTGCTTCTTTGTTTATTGATTCTCTGATTGTAAGATCGATAGGATCTTTGACTTTATCGTTAGAAAGAGCAAGATCAATCACGTCTTTCATATCGGTTACATAATGAAACGACATGTCTTTGATGTAGTCTTCTTTGATCTCAAGGATGTCCTTCCGGTTAGATTTCGCAAGTATTACATCTTTGATATTTGCGCGTTTGGCGGCAAGTATTTTTTCCTTGATTCCTCCGACAGGCAAAACTCTGCCTCTTAAGGTTATCTCGCCGGTCATCGCAAGGTTGGGTTTAACCTGACGCTGAGTAAATGCCGATGTCAGCGCGGTAAGCATCGTTATACCGGCGGAAGGACCATCCTTCGGAGTTGCTCCTGCGGGGACATGGACATGCACGTCCCATTGATCAAAAAGACGGAAATCGATACCAAATTTCTGTGAGTGAGCGCGGAGGTAAGCCATAGCAATTGTGGCCGACTCCTTCATTACATCGCCAAGATTCCCTGTTAACGACAATTTGCCTTTTCCAGGGCTGAGACTTGCTTCTATAAAAAGGATATCACCGCCCACCTGCGTCCAGGCAAGCCCTGTAACTACTCCTGCAACTTCATTTCCTTCATACAAATCTTTGTCGAAGATTGGAGGCCCCAGAATTGTTTCCATGTCGGCTTTGGTAAGGGCAGAGCTGTAATCCTGCTCCATCGCTATTTTAGTAGCAATCCCACGTACTACAGAACCAATCTTCTTTTCAAGCCCGCGTACACCCGATTCGCGGGTATAATCTTCTATGATCTTTTCAATCACAGGAGGCTTCAGCATAACATCTTTCTTTTTCAGACCGTGCTGGTCCAGCTGCTTAGGCAGCAAATGCTGTTTCGCTATTTCAATTTTTTCTTCTATGGTATATCCATTAACCTCGATAATTTCCATACGGTCTAGAAGCGCCGGTTGAATGGAACTTAAGGAGTTGGCAGTAGCAATGAACATAACATTTGAAAGGTCGTAATCGAGCTCAACATAATGATCGTTGAATGCATTGTTCTGCTCTGGGTCTAGTACTTCGAGCAGGGCAGAAGAAGGGTCGCCGCGGAAGTCGTTGCCAACCTTATCGATTTCATCTAACACAAAAACAGGATTGGATGTTCCTGCTTTCTTTAGCGACTGGATAATACGACCAGGCATTGCGCCAATATAAGTTTTGCGGTGTCCGCGGATCTCAGCCTCATCACGAATGCCACCAAGAGCAATACGAACGTACTTTCTGCCAAGTGCTCTGGCTATGGATTTACCCAGCGAGGTCTTCCCAACTCCCGGAGGGCCGGCAAGGCAGAGAATAGGCGCTTTCATATTGTTTTTGAGTTTAAGAACCGCCAGATACTCTATGATTCGCCGTTTCACTTTGTCAAGTCCATAATGATCCTTGTCAAGGATGCGCTCGGCTCTTTTCAAATCGAAATTGTCTTTTGAAAATTCCGACCATGGGAGTTCAAGTACAAGCTCCAGATAGTTTACCTGCACTGAATAGTCGGCCGCCGCAGGATTCATCCTGCCCAGCTTGTCTAGTTCCTTTATAAAATGTTCTTTTACTTCTTTCGACCACTTTTTTCGGGCAGCCCGTTCGCGGAGATTCTCGAGTTCGAGATCTGGAGAGTTTCCGCCGAGTTCCTCCTGAATTGTTTTCAGTTGCTGGTTGAGGAAGTATTCTCTTTGCTGCTTATCCAGGTCCGTGCGTACTTTCGATTGGATTTGATTTTTAAGCTCAAGCATCTGAAGCTCCGCTGTCAGCTGCTCCAATACCATTTTTGCCCTGTCGCGAAGATTAGCAAGTTCCAGCATTTGTTGCTTTACCGGAACATCGGCATTCATGTTTGAAGAAATAAAGTTGATCAGAAAGGAGGTGCTTTCTATGTTTTTAATGGCAATACTCGCTTCGCTCGGAAGATTTGGCGAAAGCTGAATGATCTGCATAGCCATCTCTTTTATAGAAGCTACCATCGCTTTAAATTCTTTATCCGCTTTTGGGCGTATTTCTTCAAACTTATCGATCGTGGCTTTAATATAGGGCTCAGACTGCACTTCCTCCTTTAGCCTGAATCGTTGTTTCCCCTGAATAATTACTGTTGTGCTGCCATCGGGCATCTGAAGCATCTTGATTATAAGAGCTACAGTTCCAACAATATTTAACTGGTCGAACGCGGGGTCTTCTATGGCCACATCTCTCTGAGATACAACACCTATAGTGCGATCGCCCTTGTAAGCATCTTTTATAAGCTTGATAGATTTATCACGTCCTACAGTAATAGGGATTACTACACCCGGAAATAACACAGTGTTACGTAAGGGAAGTATAGATAAAACTTCAGGGGTTTGTTCATTGTTCATTTCCTCTTCGTCTTCCTGCGACATCAGGGGAAAGAACTCTGTATCTTCATTTATTATGGGTAACGACTGATTAAAATCCAGCAAGTTGTTCATTCAATTCCTTTCTCAACGTCAATATGACAGTTTTATATTAAATATTGTGTATTTTACTTTTAGCGAATAGCTGTGCAATGCCTATGCCAATCAGAATAATTTTGTTAAAAGACCGATAGTAAGGTTAACGGTGTAAAAGTAAGAAAATAAAGCTGCAAAAACGTCATACGGGGCGCCTTCACATTTCTCTTAAAACAAAAGCAGGCAGTTTAGCATTTATATCCTCGTTAAGGGGCGGTATGAAAAGAAAAGAAACTTATATTTTGTAAATAGCAAAAATAGAAATAATATTACCGTTCATTCGTTATACT
>DALYUO010000186.1:4334-4673 GCA_031981225.1 Pararcticibacter sp. | reverse complement strand
TTCAATGAAAGTAATTGCATCAATTTTATCTCTTGTACTTTTTTTCAACGTTGGGGCTAAGGCACAACAGAATCAGGACATTAAAAACAACTATGTTAAGTTAGGGCAGAAAGCTGTTATGGATGGTAATTTCAAACAGGCGGTTACTCACCTTGAGAAATCAATGCCTGCAGAGGCGAATAATGCTGAAGTTCTTTATATGCTGGCTTATTCTTACTATCATTCGGGCGATTATTCTAAAGCAATCAGTACGTTCGGACAGGTTGTATCCCTTCGCCCCAATAATGTATCAGCTTATTACTACCGCGGAAAAGCGAGGAACGTTCTTGGCACTCAGAC
>DALYUO010000186.1:3627-4324 GCA_031981225.1 Pararcticibacter sp. | reverse complement strand
AATTACTTCTTGCCGCTATAAGGGATTTTAGCAAAGCTATAGAACTCAACAGCGGCGACTTGAAATTATTTCAGAACAGGGCAATAGCTTACCGTGATTACGGAATTTTAAAAGGACAGAAGCTTCCTAAGTTCTATGACAAATCTGCTGCTGAGAATGCGTTTAAATCATGCATTGACGATCTGCAGCATCTTCTCGACGCCACACCAGGCCGAAAAGACATCATGGATGAGATGAAAAAGGCCAAGGTTTATATGGCCAATCTCGACAGATAAGACTTTTTTTAATTATGAATTATGGGTTATGAGTTATGAATACGACTCATAACTCATGATTCTTACAACCTACAACCTACAACTCACAACGCCTACCTTCTTCCGCCAAAGTCCTGCACCCAGTAGTAGTTTTCCATTGATATACCCACTTCTTTAAAAGAGCTGTTCATAATATTGCGGCAATGGCCTTCACTCTTCAGCCATCCTTCCATTACTTCCTTAATTGTTCGTTGTCCCCATGCTATATTCTCGCCTACTGCAATGTGTTTATATCCGGCAATGGTATAGCCTTCGTTCATGATCCTGTCTTTGCTGGTCTTGCCTGATTTACTAACATGACTGAAATACTTATTCTTGCTCATATCCATCGCATGCCTTAACGCTGCTATCTCAAGCTGCGTATTCCAGACAAGTGGTGGAAC
>DALYUO010000186.1:2838-3617 GCA_031981225.1 Pararcticibacter sp. | reverse complement strand
ATAGGTTCTGCCGCAGTAACATCCTTTAGTTCTGATTTCATTTATTCTTTGCAGGAACTCCAACTTAAAAGCATTGCCAGGGACTGGTGGAACATTCGTCGTGGTTGAAAGTCTTTTCCCAACAGGGAGCGGAACGGCACATGAGCTAAGAGTACAAAGTACTACGGCAATTAAATATGGTACGAATTTCATAGATGTAATTTCTCTCACGTGCATATAAACGAAAGACCGCTCCTTTTATTGGGCGGTCTTTCGTTTGTTACTTGTACTGGTAACTTCTGTTTCTGTTAAAGGATCACCACTTTCCTTCAATTGTGTAGCGGTGGGAACCCAATACCTTTATGTCCTGAAATTTATCAATCCGATAAAGAGAATCAGGATAATAGTTTAAATGTTCCTCGGAAGTGTAAAGAACGTTGCTTGTTTTGTTGCTGATTTGAATATGTCTGACTTTTCCTTCCGGTGACCTGGTTACTGTTAACTGTTTTGTACGTACATCCGGATACAGTGCTGTATAAATCACTGTGGTCCCTTTCTCTTCAACTTTATAGCTATCCTTCCACGATGGCTTGTTTATATCAGATTCAAAAAACAACGCAAGTTCGTTTTTCCAGTTAGAAATACTAACTTCTTTGGCCTCTGATATACCATTGTCTGTAACCGTTTTATGTATTATGGGATTATTTGTCCCCAGACGCGTCGATTCCGATGTGAAAAAGCCCCTGATGTCAAAATAGGTCATTTTTACATCAGGAGCCGTCTCAGACTTACATCCGGCG
>DALYUO010000186.1:0-2828 GCA_031981225.1 Pararcticibacter sp. | reverse complement strand
ACCAGAGTATTACTATTATCGGAACTATTTTCCTAAACCAAGACATTGCCTGTCATTTTCTCTGGTATTGGTACGTTCAGAATTTTTAAAACAGTAGGAGCGATATCTCCAAGTTTACCGTCTTTTATTTGTTTATAATCTTTGTCAATAAGTATGCACGGTACCAGGTTAGTGGTATGAGCCGTATTAGCGGAGCCGTCAGGATTGATCATGAAATCGGCATTGCCATGATCTGCAATGATGATAAACGAATAACCTTCCTTAATTCCACATTCAACAACTGTCTTCAGGCAGCCGTCAACGGTTTCCACAGCCTTTACAACCGCTTCGAAAACACCCGTATGACCTACCATGTCAGGATTTGCAAAGTTAAGACAAACAAAGTCAGGGTGGTTTTCAGGAAGCTCTTCGCAGATCGCGTCTCTGATACCTTCTGCGCTCATTTCTGGCTTCAGATCGTATGTAGCAACCTTCGGAGAGGGGATAAGTAACCTTTTTTCGCCCTCGAATTCCTTTTCACGACCTCCCGAGAAAAAGAAAGTAACATGCGGATACTTCTCAGTCTCTGCAATTCTTACCTGTGTTTTGCCGTTCCTGCCCAATACTTCACCAAGAGTATCTACCAGGTCATCTTTAGTGAAAACCACTTTGACATTTTTAAATGTCTCATCATAAGTGGTCATGGTAATATAATGGAGAGGCAGCGGTTCCAGGTGATATTCGGGGAACGCCTTCTGTGTGAGGGCGAGTGTAATCTCACGACCACGGTCGGTTCTGAAGTTGAAACAAATCACTACATCACCTGGCTGAATGGTTGAAACAGGAGTACCCCCTGCTTGTACCTTAACGATAGGTTTCAGGAATTCGTCGGTAATACCTTCTTTGTAGGACTCTTCGATTGCAGCAGTAAAATCGGTGCAAGGCTTGCCTAGACCATTTACCATTAAATCATACGCCTGTTTTACGCGCTCCCAGCGGTTGTCTCTGTCCATTGCGTAATATCTTCCTATCAAAGAGGCAATTTTAACGGGAGAGTTTTCCAGATGTGCTTCAAGGGCTTTTACGTAGTTTACTCCTCCGTTGGGGTCAGTATCCCGTCCGTCAAGAAAACCATGTATAAATACATTTTCAAGACCAGCTGATTTTGCAGCATCACATAACCCATACACATGTTTGATATGAGAATGAACACCTCCATCTGAAAGAAGTCCGATAAAATGAACATTCTTATTTTCAGATCTTGCATATTGAAAAGCTTCCTGCAGCACGGGATTAGTAAGAAGTTCTCCGTCATCTACAGCTTTATGAATGCGGCCTAACTCCTGGTATACTACACGTCCTGCACCCAGGTTCATGTGTCCTACTTCCGAATTACCCATCTGACCGTCGGGTAAACCTACAGCCATGCCCGAAGCTTCTAATTTCGAATTTGGGTATGTAGTTACCAGATAATCAAAGAAAGGTGTATTTGCTGCAAGTATTGCATTGGATTTATCGGCCCGGCCGTAGCCCCAGCCGTCCAGAATAATAAGTGCTAATTTTTTAGTTTCCACGGAGCAAATATACATTTGAATTTTTCCGATACAAAGTGACGGATGTCATATTTATGACGTTTATCGACCGAACAAATAACATCAAAGAAATGTATTTGTTATTTTAGCGCGTTATGAAAGAAGACAAAGAGTTACTTTTTAAGTTTATCAAAGACGCTTTACTGGAAGATATTGGAGATGGGGATCATACATCTCTTTCAACTATTCCTGAGGCGAAACAAGGAACAGCAAAACTTCTGATTAAAGAAGACGGTATTCTTGCCGGAGTTGATGTGGCGCTGGAGATATTTAAACAGGTTGATCCCGGGTTTCATACTGAAGTGTTTATTCACGACGGCGCGCCGGTAAAACAAGGTGACATTGTATTAATAGTTAAAGGTCCTGTTTATTCTATTCTTACCGCAGAAAGACTTGTTCTTAACGTGATGCAACGCATGAGCGGAATCGCAACTACTACGTCAAGGATTGTTAATCTTATTAAAGATACAGGAACGAAAATACTAGATACCAGAAAAACCACTCCTAATATGCGTTTTCTTGAAAAAATGGCAGTTAAGATAGGAGGAGGAGTAAATCACCGGTTTGGCTTATACGATATGATCCTGATTAAAGATAATCACGTAGATTACGCCGGGGGAATAAGGCAGGCGCTGCAAGCAGCAAAGAGATATCTCACCGAGAAGGGTCTCAATATTCAGATTGAAATTGAGGTACGTAATAAGGCAGAATTGTTGGAAGTGATTGAGAATGGAGGTGCTGATAGAATCCTGCTCGACAACTTTAACTTTGAACAACTGCGGGAGGCCGTAAAGTTGATAGGAAACAGGTTCGTGACTGAAGCCTCGGGTGGTATAACAGAGGAGAATGTTCGTGAATATGCACTTTGCGGCGTAAATTATATCTCCATGGGTGCATTAACTCATTCAGTTAAGAGTTTGGATATGAGTTTAAAGGCTGTTTAGCACAACATAAAATAGTATATTGCAGGCTGAATGATATCTGTATATTCTATTTCGGCACTTATTGCTGCTTATCTTTTTGGTTCAATTCCCAGTGCAGTATGGATTGGGCAGGCTTTTTATGGAATCGATGTCCGTGAATACGGAAGCGGAAATGCCGGCGCGACAAACACATTTCGGGTACTCGGTAAAAAGGCGGGCATTACTGTAATGACCATTGACATACTAAAGGGTTTTACGGCCACTAATCTCGCCTACCTGATAGGACTTTCTGTAACGGGACCACAACACTCCATTCAGTTTGTTAATTATCAGC
>DALYUO010000185.1:8926-10118 GCA_031981225.1 Pararcticibacter sp. | reverse complement strand
GGTAAGTGGATTTGGAAGGGTAACACTCTCCTATAAGGATTATTTATATGTAACAGCAACAGGGAGAAACGACTGGACTTCGACCATTCCTAAAGGGTCAAACTCCTTTTTCTATCCTTCAATCTCAGGAAGCTTTATTGTCTCAGATGTTCCTGCGTTCGCTGGCATAAAGAAATATTTCACATCGTTCAAGTTACGGGCAGCCTATGCGGAGGTGGGGAAAGATGCGAGGCCTTACGCTTATGAAGCAGCTTTGGAATATAAAGCTACAGTAGGCGGTGGTTATGGCTATGGTTTTACGGGCCCGAACCCAAATTTAAAACCCGAATTTGCCAAATCTTATGAAGTTGGAACCGAAATGTCGTTTTTTAAGGATCGCCTGGGTCTCGATGCAACGTTTTACAGGAAGAAAACTACTGATCAGATTGTTAATGACGTGAGAGGCAGTTACGCTACAGGATATGTACTGTTTAATCTAAATGGCGCTGTTACAAGAAACCAGGGCGTTGAAATTACTTTAAGAGGAACTCCGATCAAAAAGAAGAATCTTTCATGGGACGTGCTGACAAATTTTGAAGCAACAAGTGCCAAAGTGCTAAGCTTGCCGAATAGTTTGCCCGAGTCTTATGTGTCTGACTCTTGGTTATATGGAAATGTCAGAAATGGTGTCAGTCCGGGAGCATCTACATATGCTTTGACTGGATACTTTTATCAAAGAAATGATAGTGGCGATATATTGATAGATCCTACCACCGGACTGCCTTTAAGAACCACTACCTTCGTAGATCGCGGGTATGATCGTTTATCCGATTTTAGAATAGGTTTGACAAATATTTTTACTTTTAAGAATATCTCACTTTCATTTTTGCTTGATTTCAGAAAGGGTGGAGACATTCTAAACGGTACACAACACTTCTTAACTACGCGAGGATTAAGTATGGAGACACTAGACCGTACGGCTCCAAGGGTAATTCCGGGAGTATTGCGAGATGGTAAAGAGAATAGTGCTACGCCTACACAAAATACAATAGTGGTTGTACCGAATTACCAAACGGCGTATTATACTCAGATGAGTGAAGAACTGTATATCGAAAAAGATATAAACTGGGTTCGTATGCGGGATGTGACCCTCAGTTATAAGCTGCCTTCCTCACTTCTAAAGAGGCAAAGTTTTATTAAAAATGCAAGTGTG
>DALYUO010000185.1:8287-8916 GCA_031981225.1 Pararcticibacter sp. | reverse complement strand
ATTTGTTCCTGATTACAAATTATTCAGGTCTTGATCCCGTAGTTAATGGAAACAGTGCTGCAGTTGGAGGGTCAGGGGGGGTTGGTTTGGATTTTGGTAATTTCCCTATACCCATGGGTATAAATCTTGGTTTGAAAATAGGATTATAATGTAGGAGAATTTATAATGAGAAAAATTTATATAGTTTTTTTGGCGGTTTGCCTGGTTTTCACCAGTAGCTGTGAGAAATACCTGGATGTTAATACAAATCCGAACGCGCCGCAGGATGTTGCAGCTAATCTTTATTTAGCGCCGATGATTCATTGGATGGTGTCTTCGCCCCAGTTTGATGGAAGATTTATAGGTAGATATACCCAGAACTGGTATTTACCAAGTACGTCTATTACAACATGGGACCGGCAGGGGTATGACCCGGCAAGTGATAATGGTGCCCAGTTGTGGCGCGATGTTTACTGGACATTGGGACAAAACCTTATCAATATGATCGAAAAGGCAGAAGCAGAACAACGATGGGATTTACTGGGTGTGGGATATATTTTGAAGGCATGGGGCTGGCAAGTCTTAACCGATGTTCATGGAGAAATAATCATTAAGGAGGCCATAAATCCTACAAAGACACAGTTTAAATA
>DALYUO010000185.1:6949-8277 GCA_031981225.1 Pararcticibacter sp. | reverse complement strand
ATGATTCGCAAGAGTTTGCCTATGAAGAGGTCAGGCGCTTACTTGGGCTCGCTATATCGAACCTCCAACGCACGGACGGCGCTGTCGATAAATCGTATCTGGCTAAGGGAGACAAGATTTACAACGGGGATCGGGAAAAGTGGATGAAATTTGCTTATGCTCTTTTGGCCATGAATTTAAATCATTATTCAAATAAATCGTCATATGACCCAGATGCTGTTATTGCTGCTGTTGACAATTCATTCGCCAGCAATGCCGATGATCCTCTACTGACCTACTCAAACACAGGGAACGATGACACGAACTTCTGGGGGCCGAGGCGTCAGAATATTACTAATTATCGCCAGACCCAGTTTGTTGTTAGTCTGATGAACGGCGATCAGTTTAATGGGGTGGTCGATCCGCGTATGTCCAGGATGCTTGCTAAATCACCTGATGGTCAGTATAGGGGGTTGGATATTAACGTCGTAAATTATGGTGCTTTAACAACAGCTCAGAGACCAAATAATTTTTGGGGCTATCCGGCAACTATTCAATCGGGTCAACCTACTACTTATATTTTTGACGATAAATCCAAAATTCCTGCAATGACCTATTCTCAATTGCAATTCATTAAAGCAGAAGCTGCATATAAAAAAGGCGACAAGGCGACTGCTTTGGCTGCCTATGTAAATGGTGTGTCTTCGCATATTGATTTTGTAAATGCGCGTAACACGGATAATGGTCAGATGCCCTCACAGATTACTTCCACAGAAAAGAACGAGTTTTTATCAAACCCTAATATCGTTCCTGCAGAAGCTAATTTGACATTGACGCACATAATGTCCCAGAAATATATAGCTCAATGGGCATGGGGACATTTAGAAACGTGGATGGATCTTCGGCGGTATCATTACACAGATCAGGATCCCACAAGTGGTAAGCAAGTCTTCCCCGGGTTTTCAATACCGGTATCCTTATATGGTGATAATGGCGGAAAGGCCGTTCAGCGTATACGTCCAAGGTATAATTCAGAGTATGTCTGGAATTCTGCTAGTTTGGAGGAAATAGGAGCACTTGCTGCAGATTTTCACACGAAACCGTTATGGATTATTGAACCTTAAAATGAAATCGATATGAAGAATAATATATTTTTTAATTTTCTCGTCTTGAGTTTGATTGTATTCTCCTCCTGTGAGAAGAATGCTGTCCAACGGATTGATGTCCCTGCATCTGGAGCATTTGTACGGTTTTATAATTTTGCCGTAAGCGGTCCGAGCGTTAATTTCTATGTCAATGATGTTAAATATTCTGCTACCAGCTCTGCAACCGGAGTAGAAGCTGCGACT
>DALYUO010000185.1:2524-6939 GCA_031981225.1 Pararcticibacter sp. | reverse complement strand
CCTGCTAATAATAGTTATTTGACAGTTCCTGAAATTGGAGATATTGTAATTAAAACGTTAACTCCGGCAAATGCGTCCGCTAATCCCAATTCGACCGTAGCAACTATTTCTGCGTCTATAGAAGCGGGTAAGTATTATTCCTTTTTTACAAGCGGAATGTATGACGCTACCTCAAAGACAACTACCGGCTTTGTTGTTGAGGATATTATTCCAGCAGCAGATACATCTTCGGCCTATGTTAGATTTGTTAACACTATTCCTGATAATATTAATGGGTTTGACCTTAAAGCTGTAAATACTACTACTCTAGCAGAAACAGTAATTGCTCCTCCTGTTAACTATCAAAAAGCATCTGCTTTTGTAAAGGTTCCTAATGGTGTTTATAATTTAAGGGCAATTAGTACTAATACTCCGTCAAATTTTACAATTAGCCGCAATTCTGTTTCCTTTTCCAAAGGGATGGTTTATACAATTTCATCCAAAGGAACAATTACAGTCTCAACAGGGACAAATGCACCAGCTCTCGACCTGACAAGAAACCGATAGATAGCGTTTGTATTAATTTAATACCACCAAGAGGGAACTCAACATAACGATGTTCCCTCTTCTTTTGATGGACAGCTGTAATTAGAATGATCCAATGCCGATTTTTAAAAGAAAGCCTATTCATAATGAGTTATTGCCAATATTGTGTAGCCCAAAAGCCTGCCTTCTTTTGTTTTTGATTCTTTTTATCGAGAGACTTTCTGCACAATCTCACCCTCCTCCCAAACGTGAATTTCGAGCAGTCTGGATTGCCACTGTTCAAAATATCGACTGGCCTTCAAAGCGGGGACTTAACTCAGAAACCCAGAAACAGGAGTTTGTCAATATTCTGAATGATCATCAGAAAACAGGTATCAATGCTATTATGCTGCAGGTTCGTCCGTCTGCCGATGCTGTGTATGGAAAAAGTCGCGAGCTATGGAGTATGTTTTTGTCCGGTAGGCAGGGAGTTGCTCCACAGCCGTTCTATGATCCTCTTGACTTTGCAGTTACTGAAGCGCATAAGAGAGGGATGGAACTTCATGCCTGGTTTAATCCTTACAGGGCCACAAATGATACCATCGACTCAAATACAGCCATTCAGCATATTACGAGAACCAAACCCGGGTGGTTTTTTACCTACGCCGGAAAGAAGTATTTTAATCCGGGTCTGCCTGAGGTGAGGGACTATATAGTCGGGATTATTATGGATGTAGTCAGGAAATACGACATCGATGGCGTCCACTTTGATGACTATTTTTATCCCTATCCGGGCAAAACGCCCCTGCCTGACAGCGCGTCTTTCGTTCAATACGGAAAGGAGTTTGCTTCGATCGACGACTGGCGGCGGAATAATGTGGACCTGCTCATAAAAACACTTTCAGATAGCATTCATGCGCAAAAGCGGTATGTGAAGTTCGGCATCAGCCCTTTTGGCATCTGGCGTAATCAGAAAGATGATCCGGAAGGTTCGGAGACAAATGGCCTTTCAGGATACAGCGCATTGTACGCGGATGCAAAGAAATGGCTGAAGGAGGGCTGGATTGACTATATAAATCCACAGGTTTATTTCCCTTTCAACTATCCTGCAGCTGCTTACGAAAAGCTGGTGGACTGGTGGAGCAATGTAGCAAACGGAAAGCATGTATATATCGGACACGGCGTTTATCGGGCTATGGAAGACCGTGAGGGCTGGCGGGATAAACAGCAGCTGCCGAATCAGATCCGTTATTTACGGCAAAATCCACGGGTGCAGGGGAGCGTGTTTTTTAGTTCCAAATCGGTTACCAATAACCTCGCCGGGTTCAAAGATTCCTTGAGGAACGATCTTTATAGGTATCCAGCCCTGTTGCCGCAGATGATATGGATGGATGCCATTCCTCCTCTGTCGCCTCTTAAGCTTAAAGCTTCACGTGCTCGGGGAGGGGTACTGTTGAAGTGGGGGGCGCCTATAGCTGTTCGCGATGGTGAAGCCGCTTACGGATATGTGGTTTACCGGTTTAATAAAAATGAACGGATAGACATAAACAACCCGGAGCATATTATTCATGTTAGTTTCAACTCTAAAACCACCACTTACACCGATAGTAGTGATAAACAAAGTGGCAAATACATTTATCTGGTGACCTCTATCGACAGGATGAAGAATGAGAGTACGCCATCCAATGCCGCTACAGTAAAGGTTAAACAATGAAAAGAAGTATTTTTATAATACTATCAGCTTTTGTTTTTTTCAATACAAAAGCTGCTGATGATAGCTGGATCCGCATAAATCAGCTTGGGTATACTCCTGAGGGTATAAAAGTGGCTGTATGGGTGAGCAAATCGGCGGGAAATATCCGCGATTTTGAGCTTATCAACGCAAATACTGAGAAAGTGGTATACCGGGGAAAGGCGGGTAGGGCGTACGGAGCCTATGGACCCTTCAAAGAGTCGTACCGGCTGAACTTTTCGGAATTTAAATCTGCCGGTAAGTTTTACATCAGGGCAGGGACGACGAAGTCGCCTGTTTTCGGGATAGATGCCGGTGTTTACAAAGGCACAGCAGACTTTGCTCTGCGATACATGCGTCAGCAGCGGAGTGGCTATAACCCTTATCTAAAGGATTCGTGTCATACAACCGATGGTTACACAATGTATGGTCCTATGCCCGACAGCACACGTATAGATGTCGCGGGTGGCTGGCATGATGCATCAGATTACCTCCAGTATTCTACAACTTCAGCCAACGCAACTTATCATCTTCTGGCAGCTTACAGGGATTTCCCTTCCGCTTTTACAGACGAGCACCAGGCGAACGGACTGAATGGTTCAAACGGGGTTGCTGATATTCTGGATGAAGCAAAATGGGGGATTGAATGGCTGCTGAAAATGCATCCGAGGGAAGACTGGCTTTTTAATCAGCTGGCCGACGACCGCGACCATAAGGGAATGCGCCTTCCATCGCTTGACTCAGTGGATTACGGCGTGGGCCCCGGAAAAGGACGACCTGTTTATTTTGCTACCGGGACGCAACAGGGATTAGGGAAATATAAGAACAGGGCTACCGGTGTAGCTTCTACAGCCGGAAAATTTGCCGCTGCTTTTGCGCTGGGATCGAATGTATATCAGGGCAGAGATGCTGCTTTTTCGGCATTGTTGAGGGAGAAGGCCTTGTCTGCCTATTTACTGGGAATTCAGAAACCGGGGGTGTGTCAGACAGCTCCTAATCTTGCTCCTTACTTTTACGAGGAAGATAACTGGGTAGATGACATGGAGCTTGGCGCGGCAGCACTTTATCAGCTCACTAACGATAAGAAGTATTTCGATGAAGCCTTTCAATTTGGCCTAAAAGAGAAAGTGACACCCTGGATGGGTGCAGATACTGCCCGTCATTATCAGTGGTATCCCTTTCATAACTTCGGTCACTACGAGCTTGCCGGTAAAGCAAATACTAAAGACCGTAGAGATCTGACTCGATTCTATAAAGAAGGAATTGAGAATGTATGGAAAAAAGGAAAAGAGAATGCCTTTTACCGGGGCGTTCCATTTATCTGGTGTTCAAATAACCTGACCACATCCTTCGCTATCCAGTGTTTTTTATATGAAAAGCTTAGTGGCGACAGATCTTACAGAGAACTTGAACAGGCAAGTTTCGACTGGTTATTCGGTTGTAACCCCTGGGGTACCAGCATGGTGTATGGCCTTCCAGCCAGCGGTGATACTCCGGCCGATCCACACTCCTCTTTTACACATTTATATAAGTATCCGATAGACGGTGGGCTGGTTGACGGACCTGTTTATGGATCGATTTATAAGGGCTTGCGCGGAATCACCTTGTATGGCGACGATGAATATGCTGATTTTCAATCTGATCTTGTGGTCTATCATGATGACCACGGCGATTATAGTACGAACGAGCCCACTATGGATGGTACGGCTTCCCTGGTTTATCTGCTCGCTGCAAAGGAATCGGGAAGCCGGGAGGGGGTTCAAAAAAAAAAGTAATTACTGATGCGCACGGCGCGATTATCCGGGGTGATACCACTAAGAAAACTATCGCACTGGTTTTCACCGGCGACGAGTTTGCAGATGGAGGAGAGATAATCGCAAAAGCATTAAAGCGTAATCATGTAAAAGCCTCTTTTTTCTTTACTGGTCGTTTTTACAGGAATCCGTTGTTTAAAAAACTAATAATAAAACTTAAAAAAGACGATCACTATCTGGGGGCGCATTCTGATCAGCATCTGCTGTATTGCGACTGGAAACAAAGAGACAGTATGCTGGTCACCGAAGAGCAATTTAAAGAAGATCTGCGCAAAAATTATGATGCAATGATGTACTTTGGTATCGAAAAACAGGATGCGTCTTATTTTCTGCCACCTTACGAATGGTATAACAGTACTGTTGCA
>DALYUO010000185.1:1091-2514 GCA_031981225.1 Pararcticibacter sp. | reverse complement strand
GTGGACCAGACAGGAAAGACTGCAGTTGGTAAATTTTACTCCGGGAACGCGATCGACGGCTGATTATACCCTTCCTGATATGGGTAAGGCCTACATTTCATCAAAAGATATCTACAGCTCGATTTTGAAATTTGAAGAGAAAAAGGAAGATGGGATGAATGGCTTTATTTTGCTGATACATACGGGCACTGACCCAAGAAGGACAGATAAGTTCTATTATCAACTGGACAGCTTGATTAAGGTTTTGTATGGTAAAGGATATTCCTTTGCAATGATAAATGAGTTGTTAAAATAGGCTATGCGTTTTTGTGCATGTTTTAATTTAATAATGCATAAAACGCTTGTTAATTAATTCGCTAATTTGTAATTTTAGCGTTACTAAAGATGGAAAGAAGGGTTGCATGTTTTTGCGCTCTTGAATAAAGATTGAAAGCCGGCTTTTGGTTTTAGATAAATGAACAAAATCATGTATAGAACGATCTTTTTATTATTCTCTTTTGTGCTGCTATCGCAGGCGAACGCACAGACGTTGAAGTTCGCTTTTGTGACAGATACACATATAGGAAATCATACCGGCGCGGATGACTTAAGAAGAACAGTAAAGGATATCAATGAAACTCCGGCCTTGCAGTTTGTAATAGTTACCGGAGATATTACTGAGTTCGGATCGGATGAAGAGTTAAGAACAGCCCGGCAGATTCTTGACAGCCTCAACAAGCCATGGTATGTGATTGCCGGCAACCATGATTCTAACTGGTCGGAAAGCGGCAGCAACAGCTTCAGGAGGATATTCGGAGCTGAAACCTTTTCTTTTGTCAGCGGAGGCTATCTTTTCGCTGCAACAAGCTCGGGCCCAAACATGCGCATGGGGCCTGGCCAGGTACCGCGCGAGAATATTGTATGGCTTGATTCAGTGCTGAACAATATGAAAGATCCGGAAATGCCTGTGATTTATCTGAATCATTATCCCCAGGACTCAGCCCAGAATAACTGGTATGAAGCAATAGACAGGCTAAAGAAAAAAAACGTACAGCTTATCCTTTGCGGGCATGGCCATAATAATCACCTGTATGACTTTGAAGGAATACCGGGGGTAATGGGGCGCTCTAATCTCCGTGCTAAGGACAGTATCGGCGGATACAACATAGTGACCTTAGAAAATGGAAATGCTGTCTTCGAAGAAAGAAGGCCGGTTGTCCGGTCGCAAAGCCAATGGCTTAAGGTTGCTATGACGAATCACCACTTCGGGCGTGATACGCAGCGGTATTTCAGGCCATCTTATGCTGTAAATGATAAATATCAGGGACTGAAGGTGCTATGGCAGTACCAGGATAAGAGTGATGTAGGAGCGGGAACCGCCAGCGGAGAAGGGCTGGTAATAGCTACGAACACCAGCGGTCATATTTATGCCCTGGATAAGAAG
>DALYUO010000185.1:0-1081 GCA_031981225.1 Pararcticibacter sp. | reverse complement strand
GGCTGTATAAAACCAGTGGGAAGATCTATTCTACTCCTGAAATGGCCGGTAATTATGTAGTGGTGGGTTCTTCAGATAATCATATTTATTGCCTTTCTCTTTTAACAGGAAAGCTCATTTGGAAAGTTGCTGCACAGAAGCCTGTGCTTGGCTCACCTGTTATTAAAAACAAAACGGTTTATATCGGCAGTTCCGACGGGCATTTCAGAGCGCTGAAACTTGAATCCGGGAAACTAGAATGGGATTTCGATGAAGTAAAGGGTTTTGTGGTTACCAAGCCGCTGATCTATAAGGATAAGATCTATTTTGGCTGCTGGGCAAATGATTTTTACGCCCTGGATCTGGCATCGGGGAAGCTGGCCTGGAAGTGGAACAACGGCGCCTCTAACCGCATGTTCTCGCCGGCAGCCTGTTATCCGGTGGCGTCAAACGGGCGGGTGTTTATTGTTGCCCCCGATCGATATATGACATCATTTGATGCTGAGTCGGGTGAAGTGATATGGCGGAAGCAAATGAAAGATAAACGGGTGCGCGAGTCAATGGGGCTTTCTTCGGATGGCTCTCTGGTTTATGTAAAGACAATGGATGGCCAGCTGTTTGGTGTATCAACAAAGGCCGATTCTATGCAGATAGACTGGAAATCAGAACTTCAGCTGCCCTACGAATTAACTCCTTCTGCTATTGTTGAAAGCGGAGGAATTGTGTATGTGCCTTCTCATTCAGGACTTGCATCAGCAGTGGAAAGAAAGAGCGGCAAGGTTTTATGGCAGTACAAGAGTTCAAACAGTCTGCTGAATCCGGTAATGCCCCTTGATAAAAATAAGGTGGTGCTTAGCACTATGGACGGTAAAATTACCTGTATAGAATATTCAAAGAAATAGTACCTTTTGCGAGGATTATGAAAAGGTTTTATCTGTTGCTTGTCTTTTTTATTGCTGCTCAGTATTCTTTGCAGGCTTATGCAGATAACGATTCTGTGCAGGTAAAAAGAGTCGAAGAGCTGCTTCAGCGTGTGCAGAGACAGTTTGCTCCGGACAAAAGGACGTCGGTGTTTAATGCCGTCATTGAATCGGCAAACCCA
>DALYUO010000184.1:7069-10129 GCA_031981225.1 Pararcticibacter sp. | reverse complement strand
TTATCATAGCCTCTGTTTACAGTTATAGGGTTAAGCCTCCACAAGGGGCTTAAAATCATATAACTGTACGAAGTCAGCGAGATATATTCCTTGAGCGAAGACTCTTTACCATCTACAGGTTTAGAGTGCTCAATTTCCAGTTGCATGATTACAGCATTCGCCGTTTTGGAATCAAAATGCGCTATAATCAAAGGTGCAACAGAAATGACCATCTTACTTACGAAGATGGATAGAAAAAGAACGCTTATAATTTTTTTAGCAATTACTTTCTTCATAAAATATGCTGCCCGGATACAAAATTAATCAAAACAGATTAAAACCGAAGTTGAAACGCTTATTTTACAAAATTGTTATAATTAAAATATCATATTATCATTAAATACCCAGTTCTATTTGAAAAAGAGCACCCCAGTAATTGTCGCCATCCTTCAGGTTCCATCGGCCATCTTCTGTATTATAGCTAAGGTTAAACTGTCCCTTAATCCGGTGCTTTCTAAGGTATTTAGTGATTCCGGCCTCCAGCACTTCTTTTCTTTTTTCATACCAGGTCGTCTTGCCCTCTGGCTGGATTACCGAGTATCGGAAAGCAGTTTCAAGGTTATTTTTAAACAGATAAGATATTTGATGATTATTGCCCCATCCGGCATAAACATAACGCACATCGCCGTCTTCATTAAAAGTAAGGGGATCGTCTGATGTGCGTTTCAGGTATTCCGTTTCATAAGCCCAGCCCCTTAACTTGAAGATCATATCGAAGATCGCGGTACCCATATTTCTTGATGCATACATCTCTTTTCCCAACTGTCCCCCCGTGCGGTTTGTCTTTGCGTTAAAGCTATAGCCTCCGGCAAGTGACAATTTGGGTGTCTCCTCACGTTCGAGGTCCCCTTCTGAGTAATCTCCTTCGTTTTTGAATTCACCGAATGGGAGTATCTCAAACCTTCCCGTATAAGCCAGTCCGTTATCAGTCGTGTTAACACTCCTTCCTTCTCCGGTACTTATAGCGCCTTTAATCCTGAAAGGAACAGTCCCTATGGTGTTGTTATAATATGCCTTTAACCCGAAGTCGCGATCGACAGTAAAGGTGCTGTTCACGATAGAACGATCGGCAAACTGCAATTGCCCCGACGAATTTACCCGCTGACGATTCCCGGGAAGCTTATTTTGTCCGAAAGCTATATAGAAATTATCGGTAAAGTGATAAAACACAACAGCATCACGCACAATATTTGCAATGCCTGTATTATCGATGTCCTGATCGCCCCTGGAAAAGGAAAGCTGGATACTATACCCGATCTTTGGACTTAATACATACCCGTCGGCCCTCAACCTTAGTCGTCTCACTCTTGCATCCCATTCCGAGATTCCCAGATCGTCTCCTCCGTTGGTATAGAAACCCATCCTGTTCTGCATCCTGAACCTGAAATTGGCATAAAAGGATGAATCTTTTGTGTTTATCTCCAGTCCGTTCATCCTGAAGATCATTGAACGTTCATCAACTTCTCCCTGGGCATAAACAAGTTTGGCGGTAAAAACAATTGCTATTAATGTGATTAAGACTCTTCGCATGACATTCAAATTCAAAGCCGCTAAAATAGCATATTTAATTAAAGCTTTTTTAATGTTAAATAATTGTTTATTCATCAATTAGCTAAAGCTCGTTACCTCCGCCTGACACCTTGCTGCTAAAATATTTCTATTTTTGCAGCCTCAACAGGATTACTCCATTTATGGCGAAGGTCGCAGGAAAGGCTTATGATATCAATCTGCTCAAGCGGATCTTTACTTATATTAAACCGTACAAAAGAATTTTTGCATGGTCAATAGCCCTCACTATAGCACTCGCAATAGTGTCTCCCCTCCGGCCGCTGCTGATTCAGTTCACCCTCGACAAATATATTCTTACGGACGACAAACCAGGACTTACGAGCATGACCTTACTAATGCTTTTCCTGCTTGTTCTCCAGGCTGTTATTCAATATTATCACACATTCCTTACCAACAAACTTGGACAATCGACCATCAGAGACCTTCGCATCAACGTTTTTAATCATATCAGCACTTTAAAGCTCCGGTTCTTCGATAAGACACCAATCGGGCAGTTAATTACGCGCACAGTTTCCGACCTGGAGACCATTGCCGACATATTTTCTGAGGGGTTGATTGTTATAGCAGGGGATATATTACAACTGATCACCCTGCTGGCGTTTATGCTGTATATAGACTGGCAACTTACTTTAATTGTACTGATCCCAATGCCCCTGCTGGTCTTCGCCAGTTTTGTATTTAAGGAGGCCATCAAATCGGCTTTTCAGGAAGTCAGATCACAGGTTGGCCATCTCAATACTTTCCTCCAGGAGCATATCACCGGAATGAACATCACGCAGTATTTTGCCCGCGAGAATCAGGAGATGCATAAGTTTAAACTGATCAATGCAAAGCACCGGGATGCCAATATCAGGTCGAACTGGTACTATTCCATTTTCTTTCCTGTAGTTGAAATCATTTCTGCGCTCTCACTGGGCCTGCTTGTGTGGTATGGATCGAAATCTATCATCGACCACGATACATCTCCAGGCGTAATTATAGCCTTCATCATGTACATTAACATGATGTTCAGACCGATCCGTGAACTTGCCGATAAGTTCAACACGCTGCAGATGGGAATGGTGGGAGCCGACCGGGTCTTTACCATTCTCGACACACATGAGGAAGAAGAAAACACGGGCAGCTTTGCGACCGGCAAACTGAACGGGTCCATTTCTTTTGAGAACGTTTGGTTTGCTTACAATGAAAACAACTGGGTTTTAAAAGATATAAGTTTCACTGTAGAACCCGGACAGACACTTGCTCTCGTTGGCGCCACAGGGGCCGGTAAATCTTCTGTCATCAATATTCTGAACAGGTTTTATGAGATCGGGAAAGGAAGTGTGAAAATAGACGGACGCGATATCCGGGACTACGAGCTAAGCTACCTGCGTTCACAGATTGCAACTGTTATACAGGATGTATTCCTATTTTCAGATTCTATTGCCAACAATATTACTCTGAATAACCCTG
>DALYUO010000184.1:5443-7059 GCA_031981225.1 Pararcticibacter sp. | reverse complement strand
ATTAATAAAGGCTGCTACTGAAGCGGGAGCTGCCGATTTTATAAACCGTTTGCCGGAAGGCTTTGATTACAATGTAATGGAACGGGGCGCTACCTTGTCAGCAGGTCAGGCTCAGCTCATTTCATTTATAAGAGCGCTGGTATATAATCCAAAGATACTGGTACTGGACGAAGCAACCTCTTCTGTTGATACAGAAACAGAGCTGCTTATCCAGCAAACGCTTCAAAAACTGATGAAAGGCAGAACGTCTATCGTCATCGCGCACAGGCTCTCAACGATTCAAAATGCCGATAAGATTATTGTGCTCGATCAGGGTGAAATAAAAGAGATGGGATCGCACCAACAATTGCTGCAGCATAATGGTTACTACAAACGTCTGTTCGACCTGCAATTTAATTCATCAGGCATAGAAAAAACGACCTTCAGCTGATAAAAAGGTTTGTGGTTTAGGCCTATTCTTATAGTTTTGTACATCTTAAATTCCGTTCAATGAGTGTATTAGTAAATAAAAATTCAAAAGTTATTGTTCAGGGCTTTACCGGGAATGAAGGGACCTATCATGCTACTCAAATGATTGAGTATGGGACTGACGTTGTTGGAGGAGTCACTCCTGGAAAAGGAGGTCAAACTCATCTTGAAAAACCTGTATTTAATACTGTAAAGGAAGCAGTAGACAAAACAGGCGCCGACGTTTCCATCATCTTCGTTCCTCCTGCCTTTGCCGGAGACGCCATTATGGAAGCTGCAGAAGCTGGCATCAAGGTAATTGTCTGCATTACCGAGGGCATTCCTACCAAAGATATGATCATGGTTAAGGAGTACATTAAAGACAAGGATTGCAGGCTTATCGGACCTAATTGCCCGGGTATCATTACAGCAGATGAAGCAAAAATCGGTATCATGCCCGGCTTTATTTTCAAAAAAGGCACTGTGGGTATCGTTTCAAAATCAGGAACCCTGACTTACGAAGCTGTTGATCAGGTGGTGAAAGCAGGACTAGGTATCACGACAGCTATTGGCATTGGTGGCGACCCTATTATTGGCACTCCAACCGTAGAAGCGGTTAAGTTGCTGATGAACGATCCCGAGACAGAAGGAATTGTAATGATCGGCGAAATCGGTGGTGGAATGGAAGCAGAGGCTGCATTGTGGATCAAAGAGAACGGAACGAAACCGGTAGTAGGCTTTATCGCCGGACAAACTGCTCCTGCTGGTCGTCGTATGGGACATGCCGGTGCTATTGTAGGCGGCGCTGATGACACCGCAGCTGCAAAAATGCGTATCATGAGAGAGTGCGGAATCAGGGTGGTAGAATCACCTGCCGAAATTGGAGCTGCAATGGCTGAAGAATTAGGCGTTACACACTAATGATTTAAGTATCATTAATAAAAAAAGGCCGGGATCAAATTGACTCCGGCCTTTTCTTTATTAATGACATGGCATTATCAAGCCTGCTGTTTCATCCTGATGAGATTCAGCGCAGCGCCTGCTTTGAACCACTCGATCTGCTGTTCGTTATAAGTATGGTTCACAGGGAACGAGTCGACGCTACCGTCTTTATGGTTCAGCACTACTGTCAACTGCTTGCCAGGTGCGAATGAGGTGAGACCTACAAT
>DALYUO010000184.1:0-5433 GCA_031981225.1 Pararcticibacter sp. | reverse complement strand
CAATATCAATAGAATCATCCTCCTGAACCTTGTTATAATCGTTAGGATCTGCGAATGTTATACCCAGCATACCCTGCTTTTTCAGGTTTGTTTCGTGAATTCGGGCAAACGACTTCACTAATATTACCCTCACTCCGAGATGACGAGGCTCCATTGCTGCATGTTCACGTGATGAACCTTCACCATAGTTCTCGTCGCCGACAACCACAGTGCCTATTCCCGAAGCTTTGTAAGCACGCTGCGTAGCTGGAACAGGTCCATACTCGCCCGTTAGCTGATTCTTAACGTGATCGGTGCTATCGTTAAAATAATTAATAGCCCCAATCAGCATGTTATTTGAAATATTATCCAGGTGTCCGCGGAACTTCAGCCACGGCCCTGCCATAGAAATATGGTCGGTAGTACATTTACCCTTTGCCTTTATTAAAAGACGAAGTCCGTGAAGGTCTGTTCCTTCCCACGCAGGGAATGGATCAAGAAGCTGTAAGCGGCTCGATTTTTCATCTACCAAAACCTGAACACCGCTTCCATCTTCGGCAGGCGACTGATATCCTGCATCCTCTACAGCATATCCTTTTTCAGGCATCTCTAATCCTGTTGGTTCATCCAGCTTCACCTGCTCGCCCCTCTCATTGATTAATGTATCGGTAAGCGGATTGAAGGTAAGGTCGCCGGCAATAGCCAGGGCCGTAACGATTTCGGGAGACGCAACAAAGGCATGAGTATTTGGATTACCATCATTACGTTTTGCAAAGTTGCGGTTGAAGGATGTAATGATAGAATTCTTGCGGGTAGGGTCGTCGGTATGACGTGCCCACTGCCCGATACATGGGCCACATGCATTGGCAAGCACTACACCGCCTATCTTATCAAATGTATCAAGATAACCGTCGCGCTCTACAGTATAACGCACCAGTTCAGACCCTGGAGTTACAGTATATTCTGATTTTGCTACAAGGTTCTTATCCACCGCCTGCTGGGCGATAGAGGCCGCTCTGGTGATATCCTCGTAAGAAGAATTCGTACATGATCCGATTAATCCGACTTCCAGTTTAGCTGGCCAGTTATGCTCCTTTACTGCTTCAGCAAATTTAGATATTGGCCATGCCAGATCGGGAGTAAAAGGACCGTTAACATGCGGTTCTAGCTCCGAAAGATTTATTTCAATTACCTGATCAAAATATTGTTCAGGATTAGCATATACTTCATCATCTCCTGTAAGATGTTCGCGAACTTCATTTGCAAGGTCGGCAATATCCGCCCGGCCGGTACCACGAAGATAAGCCTCCGCCTTTTCATCGTATCCGAAGATAGATGTAGTAGCGCCTATCTCAGCCCCCATGTTACAAATGGTAGCCTTACCAGTAGCCGACATCGAACGGGTGCCTTCACCAAAATATTCAACGATACAACCTGTTCCACCTTTTACTGTCAGTACGCCTGCTACCTTCAGAATCACATCTTTAGGTGCGGTCCATCCCGACATTTTTCCTGTGAGCTTTACACCTCCCGGAAATGCATAATTCTCGAGCACTACCTGGTGAATGATACCAGCTCCCGGCTTCCAGAAGCCAAGGCCATATTTATTACAAACCGAAGATAGGAAATCGTAAACCTCTTTATTAGTAGTGTTTGCTGTTTCAAGATCCTCGGTGGCGCCAATTTTAGCTTGTATGAGGTGATCACAATGTACTGTAGAAGGCACTGCAACCTGGGGTCTCCCCGCCTGCATGAACTGAAGAAGGGCCATTTGAGCAGTAGCGTCCTGCATAGCAACTCGATCCGGAGCGAAATCAACATACGAAGTGCCACGCTTATAGGCTTCTTCAGCATCTCCATTCCATAAATGCGAGTACAGGATCTTCTCCGTGAGTGTTAATGGTTTTCCAACAACTCTCTTTGCAGCGTCTATACGACCGGCAAGATTGCTGTAAACCTTTTGTATCATTTCTATATCAAATGCCATTACTTCTGATTTTTAATCATGTTACTTATAAGTCAACTCTGCGTGAGAGTTATAGTTCTTGCGAAATTACAAAAAATGCTAAAAAGTGACGGTAATCACTTTCATCAATTTTTATTTAGAAAAAGTCTAAACAACAGCACTTGCTGCCGTTCCCTCAAAGCTGACCAAAGCGGTACCCTTCTTCCTGCCAGGCCTTTAAAGCGCGGGGAAGCGTATACTCAAGCCTGTCGAATGCTTTGAGACTGTCGTGAAAAACGATGATGGAGCCAGGCCTGACAGTTGTCAGGACGTTCTTCAGGCATTTCTCCGGACTGAGGTCGCGGTCGAAATCGCCGCTTAAAACATCCCACATGATAATCTGGAGGTCGGGAACTACCGATCTGAGCTGTGCTATCTGCGAAAACTTAATTCTTCCGTGAGGAGGCCTGAAGAGCTTTGTTTGAGTCAGTTCATTACATTTAATAAAATTATCGAGGTAGGCATGATCTTCAGTATCCCAGCCTCTAAGATGATTAAAAGTATGGTTCCCGATAGAATGCCCGGCATCTGCAACCTGCCTGAATATGTCGGGATGTTTCCTCACGTTATCGCCAATACAGAAAAACGTGGCTTTGGCATTATACTCCTTTAAAGTTTTAAGTACAAACGGTGTAACATTCGGTATCGGACCGTCGTCAAACGTAATATAGATGGTTTTTGTATCATTTAATTTCCTCCAGGTAAGGGTCGGATAAATACATCTTAGCCAGAAAGGGGTTTTAATGAGATACATAAAATTGGAATTAAATACTGCATACAATAGTACAAATAATTACTTTAGAAGAATGATCTTTAAACAGAGCTTAAGGACCGGGTCAATGATTTTAGCAGCAGTTTTTCTGCTTGTATTTTCAGCCTTCACAGCAAACTCACAGGAGAAAATAACGCTGCAGCAGGCGGTAGATTTAACATTGCAGAACAACCTTCAGATAAAGCAGTCGAAGTTAAATGAAGCGCTGTCTGCCGAAGACGTGAAGCAGTCTAAGCTATATTTTTATCCGACATTAAATGCAGGATCAAACCTTAACTGGTCCTTTGGTAGAAATCCTGACCCGCAAACCTACGAGTTTGTGAATCAGAAGATCACAACGGCTAACGGTAGTGTAACTACCTCACTTCCCGTATTCCAGGGCTTCAGATTGTGGCATCAGATATCACAATTCAAATATCAGTTAGAAGCTGATAAAAGTGCTACCAAAAAGATCCAGAACGATCTGGCGTTAACTGTGGTAACGACCTATCTTCAAATACTCAGCAATGAAGACCTTTTAGTCGCCGCTCAGCAGCAACTTGACCTTGCTAAACTCCAACTCGACAGAGGTCAGAAGCAATTTGATGTAGGAAGTACCACTGTAGCGGATTTGTCCCAGGCTAAGGCACAGGTAGCAACAGCAGAGCTTAATGTTACCACAGCGCGAAACCAGGTTGACATCTCTTATCTGAATTTGGCACAATTGATGGAACGCGACCCCGCGAATCGTTTTGAAGTCGTTAAGCCTGTAATAAACCAGATGGGTGACATCAATGCAGCTTCGGCGGCAGAAATTTATTCAAAGGCCGTTGAAAATTATCCTGACATCACTTTAGCTCATTACCGGACGCTTAGCTTTCAGAAAGCTGTAGATGTAGCTAAGGCTGGGTTATACCCGCGTCTCTCTTTTCAGGCAAATCTGGGTTCAGGTTATTCAAGTAGTGTATATGAGACACTACGCAGAGACCCAACTGGTGAAACATATAGCATTGGGGTTGTTAAAGCCACAGATCAGGTCGTCGTTGCTCCCGAATATAAAGAGTTTAAAAAGAGAACCACATTCAGCGACCAGCTAAGCGACAACTTCAATCAATCACTCGGTTTTACCTTAAGCATCCCTATATTCAATAACTACTCCTCGAGGATCAATGTCAGAAAAGCCAAGATCAGCTATCAAAATGCACAAGTATCCGAGCAATTAGCACGTAACAACTTCAATAAGATCATATACCAGGCAGTGACTGATCTACGTGCTGCCGAGAGCAGCTATACCTCAGCAAACAGCGCCTACCAATCTTCTAAAGATGCATTTAATGCCATCCAGCAACGATATAGTGTAGGGTTGGTCAACTCGCTCGACTTTAACCAGGCGCAGACAGATCTGAATCAGAAAGAATTCAACCTGATCCAGGCCCGTTATAATCTTATATTCAGAAATAAGATCATTGATTTTTATCTTGGCAATCCTCTAACCTTTTAATAAGAATACCAAACAAAATGGCAAAGAAAAATAATACTTTAAAATATGTAATCATCGGAGCGGTAATATTACTTGTTATCGCCATTGCCGGCGGTCAGTTAGGCTGGTTTGGCAAGGGCAATAAAATCCAGGTTGCTACCGAAAAAGTACAAAAGAGAACGATAACAGAAACCGTATCCGCTAGCGGAAAGGTTCAGCCGGAAGTCGAAGTAAAGCTGAGCTCCGAAGTCTCAGGAGAAATCGTTGAACTCAAAGTAAAGGAAGGAGACGTAGTAAAGCAAGGACAGCTATTGTGTAAGGTACGTCCCGACATCCTTCAATCAGGCTATAATCGCGCTGTTGCCTCCCTTAATACACAGAGAGCTACTCTTGCTTCATCTCAGCAGCAATTGAAACAGGCGGAAGCCAATTTCAAAAACACAGAAGCAAGCTATAAAAGGAGCGCCGAACTCTTCAAAAAGAAAGTTCTGTCGGCATCTGAATATGATGCCGCCCAGGCCCAGTATCTAAGCGCAAAAGCTAATCTCGAATCTTTAAGACAAAACATCATCGGTGCAAGGTATGGTGTAGAACAATCACAAGCGGTTGTAAAAGAAGCATCTGATAACCTTGCCCGCACTACAATATATTCTCCGGTTGATGGCGTAGTCTCAAAACTGTCGGTAGAGCTCGGAGAACGCGTGGTTGGAACAGCACAAATGGCCGGTACAGAAATCATGCGTATCTCCAACCTCAATACCATGGAAGTGAATGTGGATGTCAATGAAAATGACATTAACAGAGTATCGCTAGGCGACTTGGCAGAAATTGAAGTGGATGCCTTCCAGGGAAAGAAGTTCCAGGGAACAGTGACTGAAATAGCCAGCTCCGCTAATGTTGTTGGAGCAAGCGCCGATCAGGTAACCAATTTCAGCGTGAAGGTAAGGATCCTCCCCGAATCATATGCCGCACTTCTGAAATCAGGAGCTAAAAACGATTCGCCATTCCGTCCCGGATTATCTGCGACAGTAGACATTCAGACCGAGAAGACAACAGGGCTTACCGTACCAATTCAGTCGGTTACTACACGTGATGAAATAAAGGAAGAATCCAAAACGGCCAAAGCCCCTTCTGATGCTAAAAAGACGACTGAAAAGCCAGTGGTAAAAGAATGCGTTTTCATTTACCAGAAAGATGGTACGGTAAAACAGGCTTTTG
>DALYUO010000183.1:0-10254 GCA_031981225.1 Pararcticibacter sp. | reverse complement strand
TATCCAGTCCGCGTAACAGGGCGCCACCGCCTGTAAGATAGATCCCAGTCTGGTAAATGTGAGCTGAAAGTTCAGGAGGCGTTATTTCAAGTGCTTTCAGAATCGCTTCTTCTATCTTGGATATAGATTTGTCAAGACAATGAGCTATCTCGGTATAAGAAACTGTTATTTGTTTCGGTACGCCGGTCATCAGATCACGTCCCTGTACAGCAAAGTCTGCAGGGGGATCGGTTAATTCGGGAAGTGCAGCGCCGACTTCAATCTTTATTTTTTCGGCGGTACGCTCTCCAATCATGATATTATGTTGGCGACGAATATACTGAACGATATCGCTGTCGAAATTATCGCCCGCAACGCGGATCGACTGATCGCAGACAATACCTGAAAGTGCTATTACCGCGATTTCGGTAGTCCCGCCACCGATATCGATGATCATGTTTCCCATCGGCTCTTCGACGTCTATTCCGATACCAACGGCGGCGGCCATAGGCTCGTGGATCAGATAAACTTCCTTTGCTCCCGCTATTTCAGCTGAATCTCTTACCGCTCGCTTTTCAACCTCTGTAATGCCAGAGGGGATACAAATTACCATCCTTAAAGAAGGGAAGAACCATCCTTTTCCGTTATTGATCATTTTGATCATTCCCCTGATCATGTGCTCTGCTGCGTTGAAGTCGGCAATAACACCATCTTTAAGAGGACGGACAGTACGGATATTTTCGTGAGTCTTACCTTCCATCTGCATTGCCTGGCGGCCAATAGCGATGATTTTATTTGTTGTGCGGTCGAAGGCAACAATCGAAGGTTCGTCAACCACCACTTTATCGTTATGTATGATGAGGGTATTTGCGGTACCCAGGTCAATAGCAATTTCTTGTGTAAACCAATTAAATAAACCCATCAGGGAAGTGTTTAAAATTTAAAAAAGTATGCAAAGTTAATTTCTTTTTTTCAAATAAGAGATTGTTAAAGGCTCTTATCTGTCTTATCCCCATTTATACAGGTTAATGTTTAAAATGTCGCACTCCGGTCATTACCATAGAAATCCCTTTGTCGTTTGCCATATCTATAGAAAGCTGATCTTTTACAGAACCTCCAGGCTGAAGAACCGCTGTAATACCCGCCTCCGCTGCAATTTCAACACAATCAGGAAACGGGAAGAAGGCATCGGAAGCCATCACTGCTCCATCCAGAGCGAAATTAAAAGATTTTGCTTTTTCAATTGCTTGTTTCAGTGCATCAACTCGTGAGGTTTGACCTACTCCGCTAGCAAGAAGCTGTCCGTTCTTTGCAAGGATAATTGTGTTTGATTTTGTGTGTTTTACTAGTTTGTTTGCAAAGAAAAGATCCTGAAGCTCCGCTTCGGTTGGTTTATTTACAGTAACTGGAGTCATCTGGCCGGGGCCTTCAATAATAGCGTCTTTATCTTGTTCAATCACTCCATTCAGCAGTGTTTTAAACAGCTTGCCGGGGAGTTTTACATCCTTGCGCTGAAGCAGGATGCGGTTTTTCTTTTCTGTAAGAACTTTTAGGGCATCCGCACTGAAGGACGGCGCAATTAGGACTTCAAAAAAGAGTTTGTTAATCTTTATAGCAGTTTCTTCGTCAACCTCGCCATTGCAGATGATTACACCACCAAAGGCCGAGACTGGGTCGCATGCCAACGCATCTTTCCAGGCAGCGAGAAGATTTGATCTTGTGGCAACCCCGCAAGCATTTGTATGTTTAAGAATAGCAAATGTAGGTTCAGTAAATTCGTCGATCAGAGCTACAGCAGCATCCACGTCCACAAGATTATTGTATGAAAGCTCTTTCCCGTTAAGCTGAGTGAACAGGGCATCCAGATCACCATAGAAGTAACCTTTCTGGTGAGGATTCTCACCATAGCGAAGTGTTTTTACCTGCTGCATACTCTGTTTGAAAACCTGTAACGGGTCTTCCTGGTTGAAGTAGTTGAATATCGCAGTATCGTAGTGCGAAGAGATGTTGAACGCTTTTTTTGCAAATTCGCGCCGTTGTTCTAAGAATGTGCTGCCGTCGTTTTGCTGTAACATATCCAGCAACGTGCTATAATCGTTTTTCGATGCAACGATCACTACGTCGTTGAAATTTTTAGCTGCGGCACGGATAAGCGAGATGCCTCCGATATCAATCTTTTCTATGATTTCGTCTTCCGGTAAACCTGCTTTTACAGTCTCTTCAAATGGATAGAGATCTACAATAACCAGATCTATCTCCGGAATTTCATATTGTGCGCTTTGTTCTTTGTCTTCCTGCAGGTCCCTTCTGGAAAGAATCCCTCCAAAAACTTTAGGATGTAATGTCTTTACCCGGCCTCCTAAAATAGAAGGATACCCGGTGAGATCCTCAACCGGTACAACCTCGCATCCAAGACTTCTGATAAACTGCTCTGTACCTCCTGTCGAGTAAAACGTTACTCCAGATTCATTTAGTTTGTTAATTAACGGCTCCAGGCCGTCTTTATAATACACTGAAATTAAAGCATTTTTTATCTTAACAGGATGGTTCATTGAGTGAGATTTTTAAGCTGCAAAGATAGAATTTTTGTGAGTTAAAAAATTTGAATAAAAAGGAATGTTAAAAAAAGAATTGAATGTTAATATCGTGCTTTCTGGAGTAACAGCCTTCAATACTTTTTTTATTAAAAAATGCATAATGATCAATACAATAGAATGCACGGAACGTTGTGAAGTTTTAATTTGGTTGGTCTTTTTGCTGAAAATCTTTCAAAATATTTCTTTTTTAATTCAATGTTTTCTAATTTTAGAAAGATTTCTGCCGGACTGGCAGATCACTACCTCTCCCTGAAATTCATATTGACTTTGGAAGCGGCAAAAGTGGTTATAATATGAGCCCTGTGTTGGAGCGTTCTGTTAACCATTTTGTTGATATTATCGGTGCGAATTGAATATGGAAGACCAGTGGCCTAACGAAGATGTAATTTTTCCATCGCTTGAGGAATTGTTTAGATGCTATTATCCCAGGCTTTGCCATTTCGCATTTCAAATATTAGGAGATAAAAGCCACTCCGAAGATATAGTCCAGGAGTGTTTTATCAGGTATTGGCATTTGCGTGCCGAAATATCATCTCATCCGGGAGCAATCAGGAACTTTTTGTATTCGAGTATTCGCAATGCAAGTCTTAACTACCTTAGAAGACAGAAAGTTGAGGAAAAATATATCCTGTCCCAGGATCCCGATCCGAGTGAAGACGCCCGTTTTTTACATGCCATTATCCGTTCAGAGGTAATGGATGAAATCTACCGTGTTATAGATACTCTGCCCGATGGCTGCCAAAAGGTATTCAAGTTAGGCTATCTGGAAGGACTTAAAAATCCTAAAATAGCAGAGAAGCTAGGCGTGAGTATAAATACTGTTAAAACCCAAAAGAAAAGAGGGCTTCAACTGCTTCGTTTGAAGTTGAATCCTGAGGTGTTTTTGGTTTTTGCTTTATTTGTTTTTAAATAAGTCTTTTATTTATTTTATTTTCCACTTTTTTTATAAAATAAACTTGCACCTGTTAATATTTTTTTAGTGTTTGTCACCCTGTTTCTGTTTTCAGGTTTCTTTATTGGGAATTAATGAAAATGCAGAAGAGTATTTTTGAATATGCCGGCTTAATTGCCCGTTTCCTTAAAGGTAAATTGAGTCCAATGGAGAGTGAATCACTCGAAAAATGGCTCAATGAGGACAGAGAAAACAGGAAGCTGTTGGAATCTTTTAGAGATAGCGAATCGGTCCAAAAGGATTTGGACTTCTTTTCTTCTGTAGATGTCGACCAAGCCTGGCAAAAAGTGGCTGTCAAAACACAACATAAGGCCAATCGAATCTTACCGCTGCTTTCAGGATGTGCTGCAGCCATCCTGCTGATTATTTTATATTTTGTAAGTGATCCTTGGAGCCGACTTAAAAGTCCGGACGCTGTATCGTCTGCTGTTGTTATAAAAAATGATATCGCACCCGGAAGTAATATGGCATCACTGCGTATGGCGGATGGTTCGGTCATCAAGCTTGATACGGTGGTTAAAAGTGTCAGAGAGAAGGATGGCACACTCATCGCAATCGGGGATGGTCAGGCGAAGTATATGAGCGCTAATACGAATAATGACGATTCATCTGTTTTAACCAACGAGCTGCGTACTCCGGCGGGAGGCACTTATCAGATGCTTTTACCGGATGGCTCAAAGGTGTGGCTCAATTCTTTGTCCTCACTTAAGTTTCCTACAAAATTTTCGGGAAAAGAACGACTGGTGATCCTTACAGGCGAAGCCTATTTTGAGGTAGCGCATGACCGGAGTATGCCTTTTAAGGTATTGGTTAATGGAACAGAAGTTGAAGTTTTAGGGACTCATTTCAATATCTCGGCTTATGGAAATGCCGTGCGGACCAGCCTTGCCGAAGGTGCAGTCAGAGTTAGCAAGCAGGGCTTACAAAGGAGCATTACTCCCGGAGAGCAGGCTGTTGCAGAAGGACGGAACATTGCCGTAAGTGCTGCAAATATAGATAAAGCCTTGGCCTGGAAAGATGGTATGTTCTGGTTCGAAGAAGACAGTATGGAGGAAGTTATGGAGCAAGTTGCCCGATGGTACAATGTGCAGGTGAGCTATAGCGGAGACTCTTCTCGAAAGAGATTCAGCGGAAATGTTCGTCGTCAAGCTAAATTATCGCAAGTATTGCAGATGCTTAATTTAGTTAGCGGAGCGGGGTTTGAGATAGACGGAAGGAAAGTAATAGTAAATTTTAATAAATAGAACGGAGATATAGAAATGAGAAAATAGTATACCAGAAACACACAGGAACCCAAAAAGGAGAGGCGGTGGCACGCCCCTCCCAAATCAGGGTCTACACAGCAATCACTTGTTAATTAATTACAGAGTACTAACCCCAACGTTACAAAAGTATGAAACAAATCCTTCCCGGCAATAAGTCGGGAACACACACAATTTCACCCTCTAAAGTCATATTGATTATGAAACTGACTGTTGCCCTCATGCTAACAGCCTGTCTTGGAGTACAAGCCGCAGGCTTTGCCCAGAAAGTGGACTTATCTCTAAAGAACACTCCCTTGAAAAAGGTTTTTACAGAGATAAAGAAGCAGACCGGATTTTTTTTCCTATACGATGAGGATCTGTTGAACAGAGCAGGTACGGTTAGCATGGACATAAAGAACGCAGACCTGGGAGAGGCGTTGGACCTCGCCTTATCTAACCGGCCTTTGACCTATCAAATCATTGATAAGACAGTCACGATCATAGCGAGGCCTTTGACCCATACCGACAGAAAGATGGCCGATATTGTCGTAAAAGGAAATGTAAAGTTAAAAAGCATAAATGGAAGCGAGGAATCACTTCCCGGGGTGAGTGTATCGGTAAAGGGTCTGCATCGGGCTGTGTCAACCGATGGCAATGGAAATTACAGTATAACAGTCAGGGAAGATGCTGTACTGGTGTTTAGCTTTATTGGATACGGGAAAAAGGAGGTTGCAGTATCGGGCAAAACATCCATTAACGTTGTTCTTCAGGAAACAGTAAGTGCATTAAATGAAGTAGTGGTAACCGGTTATGGCACGAGGGAACGTAAGGAAAATCAGGTTGGTAGCGCAACGACGGTCACTGCGAGAGACCTTCAGATGAAACCGGTAGGCCGGATCGATCAATTGCTCGATGGGTTGGTCCCCGGCCTGCAATTTAATTTACAAGATAAAAATGCGGGCAGCGCCCGACCTCGTTATCAGACAAGAATCAGAGGGGAAGGGTCTATTGATGCCTCGAGCGATCCTCTATGGGTAATAGATGATATTCCGCTTTACACCGGAAATGAGAATAACCAGATCAATGGCGTACAAACAAGTATAAGTCCATTAACGTATATGAATCCCGCGGATATTGAATCCATCACTGTGCTAAAGGATGCAGCTGCCACTACTTTGTACGGGGCAAATGGGTCGAACGGAGTGGTTTTGATAACGACTAAAAAAGGAAGTTTATCGGGTACCCGTGTTTCGTATAATTTTAGAACAGGCGTAAACCTTTTAAACCGAAAATTCAATGTACTTAGCGGTGATGAGTACCGTGAGCTTTTTAATGAATCGTTTGCTAATTCGGGAGAACAGAGCTATCCGTTTAAAAAAGACAACGAAACTAATACTGATTGGTATGACAGATTTTTCCGCAATGGGATCACTATGGTTCATGATCTTTCTTTCAATGGGGGTAACGAGAAAACGCAATATTATATTTCCGGATCGTATTACAGGGATAAGCCAATTGAAATCGCGAATAGTATAGAACGTTTCTCTTCGCGCATCAATCTGAATCAAAAGGTTAGCAGGAAGCTTAATGTCAGCTTTAAAGTAGGAGGGTCGTACAATATTAATGATCTGTTTGCTGTCAGTAACGACTACGATCTTTACCGGCCTAATATTAATCCGTATAACGAGGACGGCTCTTTTGCGCTCTATGATAATTCCAGAACTACTAAAGTAAAATTCCTTAACAATCTGGCCGAAGCTGAACAAAATGATTATACTCAAAAGGCAGCAGTATTAAACGGGAAACTTGGAGTGGAATATAAGATTATTGATGGTTTAACGCTTTCTTCTACAAACGGGGTGGGATACAACGCTGTTACGGAAGATATTTACCAATCGATGAATAACTGGTCGGGTATAGACCTGGATGGTACGCCGATGGGGTATTTTACGAGGTATCAAAGTAACAACATGGGGTGGACCTCTATTAACAGACTAAACTTTAATCGCACGTTTGGTGAAAATGCTTTTGACGGCGTCATTGGTATGGAAGCGTCGGATAATACGAGTACTACCATGAGCTCGGGTGGGTTTGGGTTCCCGAATGATAAAATAAGGGAGTTAGGGTCCTTTATTATAGACCAGAATCAAAGAGCAAGTACAGGAAGAAGTGAGCAGAGCGCCTTGTCTTTTTATTCGCTGGCAAACTATACATGGAAAAGACGCTATTCTCTTTTAGCAAGCTTTAGAAGAGAAGGAAATTCTGACTTCGGTACAGATGTACGATGGGCAAAATTTGCCTCCGCGGGAGCGGCATGGACGATAAGTAACGAGTCCTTCTGGAAAAGCAAATTTGTCAATTTTGCTAAACTGAAGGTGTCGTATGGCAGCAACGGAAACTCAAGGATTGGTACATACCAGTCAAAAGGGATATATACGTTTAACAGCGACTATTACTATAATGACGAGTATAGTGCTATAATGCAAAATGGCGAAAACCCACTACTGTCATGGGAAACGACACATACATTTAATACGGGAGTGAGCCTTGGGTTAGGTCAAAGGATATTTATTGAGCTTGAGCTGTATAATGATGTCACGAGCAATCTTCTTAATAAGGTGGATGTTTCCAGAACGACGGGCGATACACAAATTTATCAAAACATCGGTAAAATGCAGAATCGGGGGATGGAGCTTAGTCTTAACACGGTAAACATTGAGACGAAAAAATTTGAATGGAATACCAGCTTTAACCTCGCTCATAACAGAAACAGGATATTGCAATTGTATAATGGTCTTGATAAAGTTCGTGATCTCACCATTCTGCGGGAAGGCATGGATTCACAAACCTATTTTCTGATTAAATGGGCTGGGGTTGATCCTCGTGACGGAGCTCCGCTGTGGTATGATAAAGAGGGAAACATCACCAGGGTTTTTGATCTGAACAACAGAGTAACTGGTGGCACTCAAACTCCTGATTTCTTTGGGGGGGTGACCAACCGTATCAAGTGGGGTGATTTCACGCTTTCTTCTCTCATTAATTATACGGTAGGCGGGTACGAGTTTAGTTTGCGACAAAGAGATGCGGAGTCAGACGGAAGAAATATCCTGACAGATAACCAATCAAAGAATCAGCTTGACCGCTGGCGGGAGGAAGGTGATCTTGCTCTGGCTCCCAAGCCGGTTTATAATGGCAATGCCAATTCAGGAAGAAATTCCACGCGATATTTACATAAGAAAACAAGCTGGAGATTGCAGAATGTGAGCATAAGCTATCAGTTACCTAAAAGATTTGTTGAAAGACTGCAGCTCGCAAATGCATATTGCTACTTTCAGGCTGATAACGTAGGTTTTTGGGTGCCCTATAAAACTGAATCAGACAGAAATGATTACAGGAATTCTATTACCCCATATCCGCAGGCGACAACGCTTTCTCTTGGCTTAAATGTGGGGTTTTAAATCAAAAAGATGATGAAAAAGAAACTAATTTGGTTAAATATAACAATGAGCTTGCTATGCCTGCTCGTCATGGTCTCCTGTAAAAAGGGTTTTCTTGAGAAAGAACCACTTGGAAAGGTCGGAAAAGTACAGTTGTTCGACGATGTCGCAGGTGCAGAGCTCGCCCTTAACGGTGCATATAACAGGCTTGCCAATTATTATTCCAATGAATTCGGATTATATGGAGATGTTGCCGGTGATGAATTAAACGTAAAGGTCGGGAATTCAATACCTGTCCTGAATAGTGAATTTAACTTTGTAAGCGCGACAGATGAGGATGAGCTTGCAGTCGGGAAAATATGGAGAGATATCTTCGATGCGCTCAATAATGTGAATAATGTGATCAATGGGATCCCTCCTCTTGAATCCAAATTTCCCGGTCAGGTTGATGAAATAGCTTATATTAAAGGGAGTGCTTTGATCTTGAGGGCGCTGTGTCATTTTGACGTTAGTAAAGTCTATGCGCAAACCTATACGTACCAGCAGGATGCCGGACATCTGGGGGGGGCGGTATTGTTGAAGACCCCAAGCCCCGGTGAAGCTGTTTCGAGAAGAACAATGAAAGAAACATATGCGCAGATCATTAAGGATGCGAGCGAAGGGGTGTATATACTGAAGCGTTTTAAATCCACCGGCCCTGCATATATGAGCGCTGAAGCGGGTTGGGCCTTGCTTTCCCGGGTTTATCTTTATATGGGAGAATGGGATAAAAGTATAAGTTACTCGGATAGTACAATAGCTGCTGGTAGTAGTTCTTTAACTCCCGCTAATTCTTATTACAGCATGTTTACCGACTGGAATAGCGGGACGGAAACTATCTGGCAGCTAAACGTTAGTAAATATGGAAGTAAAACAATTAATGCTATTTATTCAAATGAAAGTACTGTTCAGTATTATTCTGCTAACAAGCTCTTGAGCTTATTTGATTCAGGAGATATAAGAAGAATGCTTTTCAGGCCGATTAATGATAACGGAATCACGAGACAAATCTCAGGTAAATACAGTACCGGTGATACAAATCCATTCAAACCATTCGCTGTAAAAATGTTCCGGCTTTCTGAGATTTACCTCAACCGGGCAGAAGCCTCTTTCAGGTTAGGGAAATATACCGAAGCTGCTGAAGATTTGCGATTAATTTCTCAAAGAGCGCACCCTAATTCCACCATAACTATTACTTATGCCTCGCCCGAAGATCTATTCCAACAAATAAGTGATGAACGACGGAGAGAGTTATGCTTTGAGGGTCATCGGTTTTATGATATCGCCCGCAGGCACGAAAATATAATACGAGGAGATGATTCGAACTCATCCGTGAAACAGTTGACTTACCCTAATAACCGATTTGTTTTGCCTATCCCGAGCAAGGAGCTTGATGCAAATCCTGCAATGCAGCCTAATCCGGGAATTAACAACTAGAATGAATAAAATGAAAAAGTATATAATACCCTTTTTAGCTATAACGTGTTCAGTTAGTGTTCTTCTGTTGAATAGCTGTTCTAAAAGCGAGTTCGAACCTTACGATCATCCTTTTATTCATATCCACCTAAATAATAGTGATACGGCTACTGTTAAGCATGACCGCAAAGACACTGTAGATTACATGGTATACCTCAGCGCTAAGCTTCAGTTTGATCCTATTGATGTGGAATATGAAATAATTAAAGGGGACGGACTTGAAGAAGGAAGGGACTACAGTGTAATAAACACAGGCCGCACGCTGCACTTTGAACCCGGCATGTTTGAACGGGCTGTAAGAATTGCCTGGCTTTCAAATGAAGTAGACGGCAAAAAAAATAACTCATTAATAATAAAGCTGGTAAGCAATACTAAAAACTATACGGTCGGCTTGCCAGGTCCGGATAAGAAACAACAGCGGCTTAAACTAATAAAAGTTAAATAACAAATGAAGATCGTAAGAAAACTATTCCTTTTTGCTTCACTGTTGTTTGCTGTCAGTAGTTTATTGGCTCAACCGTTGCAACAGG
>DALYUO010000182.1:7962-10274 GCA_031981225.1 Pararcticibacter sp. | reverse complement strand
GCTTAATGTTCCTCAGGTGAACAAAATGGATCCTTTCAGCGAAGTTCCTCGCAATAGCTACCAGGTCATTATCCTCTCTTACCGACAAAGAGCCACTGCAGTAGGTCAGCCCATTATTCAGCGAAGGATGCTCATTAAATATCCATTCAAAATCTTCCGCAGTACTCGCTATCCGCGGGAGACCAAGAAGCGGGAAGGGCGGATCGTCAGGATGAATACACAGATTGATACCGCATTCTTCAGCAACCGGCAATACATCACTTAAAAACAAAGAAAGATGCTGTCGTAAAGTATCCTTGTCTATCGTGTTATATCTGCTCAGATAATCGAGAAAAATCTGTTTGTAGTTACTTACATTACCAACGGTACCGTTTATGAAACCCTGCGTTACGACGATGATATTGTAAGCTAGCGTATTCCGCTCCTCTTCGCTCATACTCTCAAAAATGACCTTCGCCCCCGCTATCACGTCAGCAGGATAATCCCTTTCAGCACCAGGACGCCCCAGGATGAAAATATCAAAAGCAGCAAAAGTCTCGTGATGATACAGCATCGATTCTGCCCCATTCTCATTCATATAGTGGAGATCCGTTCTTGCCCAGTCGAGCACCGGCATGAAGTTGTAACAAACGGTATCAATCCCGCATTCCGCAAGGCTTCTAAGCGAGATCTTATAGTTTTCGATAAGTTCCTCTCGTTTAGGACTGCAAATCTTAATCTCTTCCGATACAGGTAGGCTCTCCACTACGCTCCACCGCATTCCGTGGCGCTCGATCTCATCTTTTACCGCCCGTATTTCCTCTACAGGCCATACCGCCCCACCCTTAATGTGATGAAGAGCGGTGACTATCCCTTCCACGCCAAACTGCCGCAATTCCGACAATTTTATAGTATCATTAACTCCAAACCATCGCCAGGTTTTCTCTAATGCCATATTGATTTATATTAAAAAAGAAAGGTTATAACAATCGATTGTTTTTTATCTAAGAACAAAGCTAGGAATTTAAAATAGCAATAACAATCGATTGTTTAGACCATTTTATAAAATATGATATTACCTTTGCTGTTAATATATGAGATCGAAGGAAATTACTATTTACGACATAGCCAGGCATCTTAACATCGCACCCTCTACTGTAAGCCGGGGCTTGAAGGGACATCATACAGTGAGCCCCGAAACTCAAAAAAAAATAACAGAAGCTGCAGCAGAGATGGGATACCAAACAAACTCTTTTGCTGTTGGATTAAGGACAAAAAGAACCAACACCATAGGAGTTATTATTCCGCGCCTTAACAGTAATTTCGTAGCCGACGTTCTCGCAGGCATTGAGAAAGTAACCAACACCTTTGGTTTCAATCTGATTATCACACAATCCCTCGAAAGCAGAGAGAAAGAGATCAGGAACGTAAACACAATGTTTGCTAACCGCGTAGACGGCTTACTCCTTTCACTATCCGGAAACACAAAAGATATAGCGCATCTAGATATCTTCTTCAAAAAGAACATCCCGGTATTATTCTTTGACCGTGTTCCTTCCGAATCCATTCCCTCCGTTTGTATAGATAACGAAGAGGCCGGTTACCTGGCCACCAAACATTTACTATCACAGGGTGCAAAACGAATCGTTCATATCTCCGGCAGCCATGACATCAACGTTTACGCCGACAGATTTAAAGGCTATTTACGCGCGCTTAAAGAAAGTGATATAGAATTTGGCGATGAACTGTTAATGATAACAGACCTCGACGAGAATACCGGGGAAAAGACGGCAGATAGCATTATTAAATTAAAAGCAGACGGCGTTTTTGCAGCCAACGACATATCAGCAGTAAGCTGTATGAACGTATTAAAAAACCATGGATTAAAAGTCCCTGAAGATATCCTTATCGCAGGATTTAATGATGATATCATCTCAAGAAGTGTTTCGCCGCCCTTAACAACCATCCACTGTCCGGCAATAAAAATGGGAGAAGTAGTCGCTCAAACAATGGTCGACCATCTTTTAAAACGGATTGACATCACTTCATCCATTATTCTTGAAACAGGACTCATCGTCCGCGAGTCGACCAGGAGATAGTAATCCGGCGACCGGAAGCAAATTAATTCTTCAGATCATGCTCTATCTCTGAGAGAACAACCGCCAGATCATTTCCATAAATTTTGGTCGCACTTTCATAAGATTGGTCAGCTAACAGCTCCATAAATTTATCGCGGCCACATTTTTCAATCAACCTCTTAACCAGCACCCCACCCAAAGGATAGATAATATCATCACCGGCACGGATTTCATTTCTCCAGATACTCGCGATTT
>DALYUO010000182.1:4740-7952 GCA_031981225.1 Pararcticibacter sp. | reverse complement strand
CTCATGGCCAAGGGTATGAGTTGGAGATGTATGTGTGACGGCAATTCCCATTTCGGTAAATGCAAGAGGCCTGTTTAGCGTTTCGGCACCCTCCGTTGTGTTCGACCAGACAAAGTAATCTATCTTCTTAAGGGGCCTGGCCCGAAAAAAGGAATTAATTATATCGAATGCCTTCTCCTTCCGCTCAATAAAGCCATCTATATTGTTAACTCCCTGCTGAAAATGGAAAACAAAATGCTCCGTTTCTCTGACAGTCCATGACTTGTAAAGAGAATCGAAACCTAAAGTCCGGGCCATTCGCTTAACGTGCATTTCATTCCTTCTCCCCTTACTTAGCCGAACAGTTTCAGCCAGCTTGGCGCTCGCTTTGCTATAATCCCCAAGACCATAATAACAATAACCCAAATCAAGCATGGCAACCTCTTTAATATCAGATTCAGGGGAAGGAATAGTAAGTAACTTCTCATAGATTGGTATTGCCTCTGGCAGACCAGATTTCATTAAGGTTGCTTTGCCCATTGCATAATGGGCTGTAATGTTTTCAGGATGGTCATGTACAGCCTGTCTGCTAATAGCAAGCGCGGAATCAAGTTTCCTTTCCTTAATCAGAGCAAAAACATGACTAAGATCTTGCCCAAATGAAGAAGGACCAGCAAAGAAGCAACTTATTAAAACAGAGAAAATTAAGGACTTAGGTTTCATACACTTTATTAAAACGAGTTATAGAATAACAAGGTTAGCTTTACATCTATTCTCTTACAACGGATAAAAATACAGGGAATCTTTGATAATTCACAAACCCTTACCAGGTCTTTTCACCTTTCTTCATCTTTTCCAATTGTTTAGCAAAACCCTCGCCCTGATTACCCATCGACTTAACTGCATTCTCAAAAACCTCAACAGCTTCCTTAGTCTTGCCCGATTTATAAAGCAAACTGCCATAGGTGTACAAATACTCAGGATCTTTATTGCCTGCTGACACAAGCCTTTCAGACCATGCCAGCGCTTTCTTTATGCATTCATCGTTTTCACACCGCGAGTAAATGGTGAATGCTGAGTTATTCAATAAAGTGTTATCCATTGTCCCTTCAACTTCCGATACAGCTTCGGCATATTTAATCCAATCAGACGCACACTCATAATAATGCAGCTTTGAACTGGTTATAACACCCTCCGAAAAGTCTGGGTACTCAATATTCAATTTATTTCTTAACCCCGCCCAGTCCACTGTATCCTTTAGTTTACCGCCATAAACTATCATACCTCCGCCGTATTTGGTAACAGAAGCATCTGTCCTGAGATACAGCAAAGCAATTTCATCAAACAATATACCTTTAACCATCTCTGCACTCCTTCCATTTCCTAAAACCTTATCTACTTCAGCAGAATGGGCGCGCAGTACCTGAAAGCCAGGATCAGTGGTATTATTGGTAGCCGTAGAGATGAATTTTAAGTTCTCTTCGCTTAACAGGTTTTTCTGAGTAGTCAGGTACCGGTTTATCACGATTGGAATAAACTTTACGTCGTTCATCAACTGTGCTGACTTGATCATCTTTAAAAGGGAATCAGGATTACGTTCTCCTGCGTCAAACCGCATTTTCTGGCTAAAGTACGCCCCTTTTACCGTCGCAGCTGCTGCAATAAACTTATCGGCATCCGTAAAACCCGTCATCCTGTGTACAATTTCACCCTGCGGATTAAAAAAAAGATAGGTAGGATAGCTATCGATGTTATATGTTGTATGAATATATGCAGCGTCTGAGTACCAACGCTTTATTGACTCCGAGTCATTCTTCCCTTTGTCAGCCTGCACCTTAACATTAATAAAGTTTCTATTGAAGAAATCGCCCACTTTCTTCTGGGTAAACACTTCCTTGTCCATTTTAATACAAGGCCCGCACCAGGTGGTAAAGACGTCTATGAAAATATACTTATCTTCAGTCTTCGCTTTTTCTTTTATCTGCGCCCAGGAAAGCTCCTTTACAAAATCAATTCCTCCCGAAACAACGCTTTGAGCATGCAAATAACAACTGCAACTTAGATAAACGGCAATAATTATCAATATCTTTTTCATCGTAATAAGTGTTTATATTCCAGGCTGCTATACCTGTCAGTTAGCTATATTGGTTTGGTTTCATCAGTAATGCTGTCGGTAATTAACCAAAGAAGAAGCCAGTTTCACGATATCGATAATTTTAGACAGACAGCATCTATAAATACTAAAGTAAATCCTTTATGATAGAAATCCAAATTCTATACAAGGCAGCGATAAGCACACTCCAATCCCCTATCCAAATAATAAAAAAGCTATAATCAGCGTCACGATAATATTAAAGCCCTGAGCGATTAAAAATGCATATAGCGGCTTTCTGCTGTTTTTATTGAACAGGTCTGAAAACCGTGTTTCCAGTCCGATGCTTGTAAACGCCAGTGCAAACCATAGTCCCTGCAGACTTTTCAGGCTATCCTTAACTCCGGCATTTACTTCCGCAGGAATAAAAAACGAGAACAGCAGGGAAGCGCCGATGAAGCCAAGCACAACCTTCGGAAAGCGATCCCATATCACAGCAAGTGTAGGACGTGTATTTTCATCCTTAGCCAAAGGATTTTTTGTATAGGTCCAATAAACAGAGATCGCAAAAGCCGCCACGCCCAGAAGTACGTTTTGAGAAAATTTAACGATCGTACTTATTTTTAAAGCGGTATCCCCTACCAGTGTGCCGGAAGCTACTACAGCGCCCGTGGTATCAATACTTCCGCCAAGCCAGGCCCCCGTCACCTGTTGCGGAAAATTAAAGTACGCGGCAATGTAGGGCATAAAGATCATCATCGGTATAGCGGTTATCAGAACCATGGAGATCACATACGAAAGTTTTTTAGAATCTCCCTTTATTGCTCCCGAAGTAGCTATAGCAGCAGAAACGCCACAGATAGAAACGGCACTGGAGATCATCATCGTTAATTCATCGTCTACTTTTAACTTCCGGCATAGCCAAAATGCAAAATACCATACAGAAAGCACTACGATAAGGGCTTGAACCAGCCCCAGCGACCCGGCTTTAAGAATGTCAGAAAATATGATAGAGGTACCCAGAAGTACTAAACCGATCTTCACGAAGAGTTCAGTGGAAAGTGTTTCCCTAAACCATTCCGGCAATCTGAAAACATTACTGATAATGAGACCTATAGAGAGACTGAAAATCACGGCCTCG
>DALYUO010000182.1:0-4730 GCA_031981225.1 Pararcticibacter sp. | reverse complement strand
TCACCTGCTTGTTGTCGGCAAGGAACAATGCCACCAGTGTAAGGATATAAACAGAGGGGAATGAGATCAAAAAACGCTTTATAGGTTTTGCGGTGAGCACTGCACCGATTGCAGCAATAAAAAGAACAAGAATAAACTGCAGCCCTATCGCCCGGAGGTTAGAAATTGTAAATATTTTATCTGAAAGATCAGATGTGCTGCTCCAGCCAAAAGCCGGTACCGGCACTATAACGCCTGAAATAGCCAGGAGGATAATCAGTCCTCCAAGCACTACTACTGTCCAGTCTTCGTGTAATATAGGTCGCGTGGGTGTTGATGACATTTTTTAAATTATGAATATTTATAAAATTGAAACTATTGATGCTTATTAAAATCTACTTCCGGCCAAACACATCTTTCAGCGCCCTCTTTGCAGCATGATAGCCACACATTCCATGTACGCCGCCGCCCGGAGGAGTCGATGAAGAACATATATATAGTCCTTTTTCTGAAGTACGGTACGGTGAATAGCGCAGCGCAGGTCTGGTAAATAGCTGCCTGATATCCTGGATCCCCCCATTTATATCTCCTCCAATATAGTTCGGATTATACTCTTCCATCTCCGCAGTATTCATCGTATGTTTTGCGAGGATCCGGTCTCTGAAACCGGGGGCAAAACGTTCAACCTGCTTCTCTATCGTAACGGTCATATCAGCCGTGGAGCCATGAGGCACATGACAGTAAGCCCATGCTGTATGTTTCCCGGCCGGAGCACGTGAAGGATCAAACAGGCTTTGCTGGGCGAATAACACAAACGGCTTCTCAACCCGCTTACCCTGCGAAGCCTGTTGTTCACCAGCTGCAATCTCTTCTATAGTGTTACCCAGATGGACGGTACCGGCGCTCAGACATTCCGAAGCGGTAAACGGAACAGGTCCGTCAAGCGCCCAGTCTATCTTGAAAACCCCCATTCCATACCGGTACTTTTCTAGCTGCCATTTATAAACCGACGAAAAACGGTGTCCCGCTATCTGCAGCAATTGCCGCGGCGTTACGTCGAACAATACCGCATGTGATGAAGGGATCTGATCCAGTGACCTGACAAAAAAATCAGTCTGGATCTTTCCTCCGATAGAGAGAAAATACGATGCCAGAGCATTGGCTATAGAAACAGATCCGCCTAGGGGAATCGGCCATCCTGCCGAGTGACCGGTCGCCATCAGCACCAGTCCGATAGCTGACGTAGCCAAATTAGAAAGTGGTTGTATCGAATGTGCGGCCATGCCGGCCCATAACCCCCTTGCATGTTTGCCGGAGAACATCTTTGACAGGCTTAAGGCGGAAGGCAAAGCCTTCAAACCGAATCTTGCCATAGCAAGCGGATGAGAAGGAAAACTCAGAGGGCCAAGAAGGTCCTTGCCGATCAGGGACCAGTCACGACTAACCTGCTCCATAAGCCGGATATATTTTGGTCCATCATTCCTTAAAAAAGATGCAGTTTTTTCTATGGACTGGTTTAGTACAGCTGCCGATCCATCGTCAAAGGGATGAGCAGCAGCATTTCCAGGCGCCACAAACTCCAGGCCATGCCCTTCAAGAGATAAAGACTTGAAAAAAGGAGAGTTCAGCGCCATAGGGTGTATGGCCGAGCAGACGTCGTGAATGAAACCCGGCAGTGTAAGCTCCAAAGACCTTAGTCCCCCTCCTATCTCATTCTTGCCCTCCAGCAGCAAAACAGAGAGGCCCTGCTGCTGAAGCGTAATGGCTGCGGCCAGCCCATTTGGCCCCGAGCCAACAACTACCGCATCAAAATCAGGTTTGTCACTTTTTAAAGCCATATACTTATTTTCAAATGTTATCCGGACTCAACAGCACCTGACCGTCGCGTTTAACGCGCCATGCGGTGACCGGATTAAAATGATATCCTCCTTTGCTGCCTCCCCTGGCATCCGAAAGCTGCTTAAACGTAGGCTGCAGGTAGCCGGTGTCGTCTATTACCCTGCTCATAATTTCGGTCTCATGGCCGTTCCACTGCCAAAGATACCTGAAATAAGTATGTGCCTTATCTAAAACCGGTTCCTGCAGTCTGGCTTTATACCAATTTTTTCCGGCATCGGTGCTAATCTCTACCTGGTCGACCTTACCCCTGCCACTCCAGGCAATCCCACGTATTTCTACCCAGCCACGCTCCAGTTGAACGGGATAGGCAGGATAGGTGATTATCGAACGGGCATCCATGTCAAAGCTGAACTGCCGGATCTTTCCGCCTCCGATAGGTTCAGTATATTTCGATGTTTCTTCGCGTGTCATAAACGGCTGGTCAGACAATTCAAGTCGCCGTATCCATTTGACCGACGTGTTGCCCTCCCACCCGGGTATTAGTAGCCTCATAGGGTATCCTTGTTCCGGACGGAGTGCTTCTCCATTCTGAGCGTAGACAATCATAGCGTCTTCCAAGCCTTTTTTTACCGGAATGCTTCGGCTCATAACTGCGGCATCCGATCCTTCGGCCAAAAACCAGGTGGCTTTTGGTTTGACCCGCACCTCACGAAAAAGCGTCGACAACATGACGCCGGTCCACTCGCTCTGACTGGTTAGCCCGCAGATATCCTGTGGCGTCATTGTTTCTTTGCCGGTTCTGAAATTCCCGGAACATTCCAAAAAACAGATCCTTGATACTGCCGGCAGCTTCTTTAAGTCAGCTAACGAAAATATCATCGGTTTTTCTACCATTCCATGGACGAGCAGTTCATGTTTATAGGGGTCAATCGCCGGCACACCCGCGTGATGACGCTCAAAATGCAGGTCGGCCGGAGTTATAACACCATACAAGCTTTGCAGCGGAGTTCTGGACGATGTAAGTGATGTTGTCTTCTCAGGATGTTCAAAGGGTGATCTTGTCCCCATGGGACCAGGCAACGGCCCTGTTACTTTTGTAGGATCACCGGGAGTAAAAGCCGATTCAGGAATTGCCTTCTGCAGCATTTTGCCGAATGAAGATTGAACCAGTATCACCGCCGCTGTGGCAGCGCCGCCTAATAATGTTCTCCGATGTATCTTTTTATCGCTCATCCTCTTTGTTTCTATTTAATTTCAGGTCCGCCCCGCCGGTCATCCGCTACAAAACGTTTATGTGCGGGCATCACCACCCGGGGAAGACTTTTGCGGTTTAACACCGCGTCAGCGCCGATTATTTTATTGGCAAACAACAAATAAGCGGTCACACTATAAACCTCATCCGCAGACAAAGACCCAGGCTGATTAAAAGGCATCGCCCGGTTTATGTAATCATATAAAGTCGAGGCATAAGGCCAGTAGTTGCCGATTGCCTTTTCTTCTCGCCTGCCTTCATTGTCTTTTGTGATAGCCGGCGCCACCAGCTTGTCGAACGGTCCTTCGACCCCGGTTTTTCCATGACACGCTGCGCATTTGGCTGCATATATCACTTTACCAGCTGCAACAGTCCCCTCACCGCCTGGAAGCCCTTTACCGTCCGGCCGTACGTCAATATCCTTTACCGCGATATCTGCCGGCGTAGCTTTGCGACCATATCCAAAGGAAACAGGCCAGCTTGTCTCTCCTGCAGGCGTGGGTGAACTACAAGCAATTAGCGTCAGGACACCCCATAGACTAACAATAAACACAAAAGCTCTGCACTCCATGAATATCCTAATATTTACCAGCTTCCAGATTACTTTCAGAGAGAGCGTACTTCCTGTCGATTCTATTTAGCACCACATAAATAGAATCTCTGTTTTCATCAGTCCCTTTCAGTATTACTATTTTGCCATCATTGGTGCTGTACTTTAATACCATCCTGTTTCTTTTGGTTTCGAGCGACTTCTCTTTAGCTATGCCGCGAATTCTCCTGGCAGAAAGCGCACGCGGGTCTATCTTATATGTTTCGTCACCAATGTTTTTTCGCGCTTCTTCCGGGATCCAGTTATCGGCAACGACCGGTTTGTCACTTTTGGTCGCCCCGCCCCTGTTACGCCTTCTTTCAGCAACGTTCTTATCCTGAAGATATAATACCTGGTTTACGGTATCCGCTTCATAATAAAACACCCTCCTGCCTCCCGCAACACCTGTTAATTCGAAAGTTCTGTTGATATCCCTCATCGGAGATCCTCCACCATTGGAAAGGTCAAGTTTTACCGGACGGTTTACTTTATACGTTAAAGACGACCATTTCTCAAAGCTCACATCCTGCCATCTTACCGAATCTAAAGGTGATTCTGGAATAACTTTATTATTAATTCTGAATTCACTTACATGATAAAGTCCTCTTAATTTCTTCACCCCGCTAATCGCAGGCTGCTTGTACGGATCATACAAAAAGTTGATCAGCTGAACGTAAAAGAGCACGCCCAGAAATACAATGATCGTAAGAGACTTTAGCCCGACCCGTGTATACTTTAACCATCTTTGCGAAAATGAAGGATAAATATTCGCTGGAGTGGTGATGCGTTCAAGAATCAGCAAATTATAAAGCTTCGGAATATCATGCAAAATAAGGAAGGCTGCAAACAACACGAAGTAAGAACTGTAAACATGCACGCCTCCGTCAAATGCAAAGTTCACATATACAATATCCCCGAGAGCCCCGAACAACAGTATCGCTCCAAGCAATGTCGTTTTCCTGAAAAACAATAAGGCCCCAGCCGTAATCTCAATAACGCCTGCGAATATCTGATACCATGGAACAATGCCCACCGACAACCAATAGATCTTTTGAGCAGTAAAATCGCCGA
>DALYUO010000181.1:9715-10332 GCA_031981225.1 Pararcticibacter sp. | reverse complement strand
TTGAAAATAGCCTTCGCCGTTTTACGCAGGAGAAAGTTTTTTACTTTCATAAGCCTTTTTGGGATCAGCATAACGCTCACTATCCTTATCGTGCTTGCAGCCTTTTTAGATATACTGACAAGTCCAGGCTACCCTGATTTGAAAAGAGACCGTTCTCTGTATATAAACACCCTCGTCCAGGAGAATCCAAAAGCAAGTGGAATGATGAAAGGCCCGCTTAGTCTTTACTTTTTTCAGCACTACGCAGGCTCAATGAAAACGCCCGAAAATATAGCGGTTTCTTCCATCTTTACTGCCACAAATACGTACGTGAATAATACAAAACTGGTTATTAATGTAAAGTACACCAATAGTGCATGGTGGGATGTTCTTGAGTATGATTTTCTGGAAGGTAAGCCATACTCACTTCAGGAAATAAAAAATGGCGACAGGGTTGCCGTTATTTCAGAAGATGTAAAGAAGCAGTATTTTGGTGATGATAAAAAAGTAACCGGCAGATATATAGTAACCGACAATGTGCAATACCGCGTTATTGGAGTAGTTAAGAGCGTCCCAATTACAAGTCCCTTTATCTATGCCGACCTGTACCTTCCATATACATTGTCCAAGTCAGATTA
>DALYUO010000181.1:0-9697 GCA_031981225.1 Pararcticibacter sp. | reverse complement strand
GCAGATATTCGGCAATTGTGTTGGCCCATGATCGATCTGATTTTAAGAAGATCAAAGATGAATACCAACAGATCGTTTCTAAGATTCCTCCTCAGAATAAGGACTTTACGAAAATATACAGCCACGCCGACACTTACGTAGAAAGTTTTACCCGAATGTTCTCCAGAAATCAAAACAGTTCGGGTCTGGGAGTTTTAATATCGGTGGTAGCCATTACAGTATTTCTGCTGATGTTACTTCCTACTATAAACCTTGTTAATATAAATGTAAGCAGGATTATGGAACGATCTTCGGAGATCGGCGTCCGCAAAGCCTTTGGTGCCTCGTCCGGCACGTTAGCGATGCAGTTTATTGTAGAGAATATTATACTCACTCTTCTCGGTGGAATTATAGGAATCATCTTCTCTTATATTATCCTCAGCGCTATCAATCATAGTGCGCTAATTCCAAATCTTACCTTATCGATAAATTTTACAGTGTTGTTCTATGGAATTCTCGCCTGTCTTCTCTTCGGTCTGCTGTCTGGAGTATATCCCGCATGGCGAATGTCGCGTATGGAAGTAGTCAGTGCGTTAAAAGCATCCTAATTTTTACCATTCAAAAAAAAGATATGTTAGTTCATTTATTCAAACTGATATGGAACAAGAAAAGGCAGAACTTTTTACTCATGCTTGAGATGTTTGTTTCATTTATTGTGCTTTTTGCCGTATTTACGCTCTCAGTATTTTATTACAACAATTACAGGAAACAAACGGGCTTTGAATATAAGAACGTATGGGCCGTTAATTACAGACTGCCGCCGGGAATTACCAGCAAAGATTCCATAAATATGCTTGTTGAATCGTTACGCAACATGATTTCTTCGATGCCCCAGGTGGAGGAGCTTAGTTTTACAGGTAATAATATTCCCTATTCCGCTAATATTTATAACACGTCTATTGATTATAACGGAAAAGGAGTAGTATCGGACATTTATACCGCTGATACCCGATATGGAGAAGTATTAAAATTAACGATGCTTTCGGGTAACTGGGGTTTCAAAGACGGAGACAGGAAGCAACGATCGGCCGTTGTGGTCAATACAACTTTAAAAGAAGCTCTTTTTGGTCATGAAGAACCTATAGGTAAACGGATCAAAGTTGATAATGAGGAGCTGGAAGTAACAGGAGTGGTAAACGATTTTAAAAGTAAGGGCGATTACCAGGAACCGGGCAACGGGCTTTTCAGAATACCCGATTCAATAGATCATCAGGCGCAAAGTATGATACTTCTGAGAATCAACCCGGGGGCAGACGCCGCATTCGAAGCGAGGATATATAAAGCGGTTTCGAATTTCAGTAAGAATACCAGCGTCGAGATTGAACACTTAAGTAAAAAGCGGGAGGCTAAGAACCGGCTTACGCTGATACCTATGCTTATATTGTTTACGGTAGCATCGTTTTTGATCATTAATGTTGCGCTGGGCCTCTTCGGAGTATTGTGGTATACTATCAACAGAAGAAAACCTGAGATTGGATTAAGAAGAGCTGTGGGGGCCAGTGGCACAGCCATATCGAGCCAGATTTCGGGTGAAGCTCTTGTGCTAACCACTATTTCGGTGCTTGCAGGTTGTTTCTTTGCCGTTCAGTTTCCGCTGTTGAATGTATTTGATCTGCCTTCAAATGTTTATTTTGCGGCCATATTATTATCTGTTATTTTCATATATCTTTTAGTGATAATATGTTCAGTGTATCCGGCCAGACAGGCAGCTTCTATTTATCCCGCTCTCGCCCTGCACGAAGAATAGCAGAATTGAAATTATGATACTCATTATTGACGACGATATTGCTGTAAGGACATCCTTATTGCTTCTGTTCAGATCAGAAGGGTTTAAAGTTGATCAGGCTGCTTCTGCTGATGAAGCATTGATTGTTCTCGCAAAGCAGGAGGTTTCGCTGATTATCATGGATCTCAATTTCACCGCTGATACTTCAGGCAGGGAAGGGATGGATCTCCTGGCGAAGATCAAGCAGCTTAGGCCGGCTGTTCCCGTCATCTTAATAACAGGATGGGCGACGATCAGCCTGGCAGTTGAAGGGATGAAACTTGGCGCCAGCGATTTCATAAATAAACCCTGGAGTAATGAACAGCTCATCAGGTCAGCTAAAACGCTCCTCAACCTAAGCAACAAAAAAAGTGGTACGCCGAGCCGGAAGCAATTGGATAAACTTTATCATTTTAAAAAAATCATAAGCGAAGACATAAAGATGCTGGATTTGCTTGATACCATAGGGCATGTTGCCTCTACCGACGCATCTGTATTAATAACGGGCGAAAGTGGCACGGGAAAGGAACTGATAGCTGAGGCAATCCATGAAAACAGCCGGCGCAATAACCGCCCCTTTGTAAAGGTCAATCTGGGTGGTATATCGAGCTCGCTGTTTGAAAGTGAAATGTTCGGGCATGTCCGCGGTGCTTATACCGATGCCCGCACCGATCGTACCGGTCGCTTTGAAATGGCTAATAAGGGCACTATCTTTCTCGATGAGATAGGCGATCTTGACCTTAATAGTCAGGTGAAACTGCTCAGAGTATTGCAGGACCGCACTTTTGAAGTGCTGGGCAGCAGCCGTACCAAAACTATTGATGTTAGAGTGGTTTGTGCAACGAACCGTAATCTCGCGGAAATGGTACGTGCCGGGACGTTCAGGGAAGATCTGTTATACCGAATTAACCTTATCTCCGTAAAACTTCCTGCACTGAGAGAACGCCCGGCGGACATACCTCTGCTGGTAAACTTCTTTATAGATAATCTGAAAGAGGTCTATAATAAGCCGGATCTTTCGGTCAGCGCCGATGCCCTGAACTGGCTTCAGCGGCAGTCGCTTCCTGGTAATGTCCGGCAGCTTAGAAATCTCGTAGAACGCACGGTGCTTGTAAGTAAAAAAGACCGTTTGCAGGTAAAGGATTTTCAAATGCAGTACGAAATGTCAACAACTAAGAAAGGGACTATGGAATTACCTGAAGTAGGCACCCTCACCCTCGAAGAAGTAGAAGTGATGATGATCAAAAAAGCAATGCAATATCACAGGAATAAAATTTCGAAGGCAGCTTTGTCCCTCGGAATAACACGCAATGCTCTTTACCGGCGGCTTGAAAAATATAATATTCCTTACGATGAAGCTGAGGACTAAATTTCTTTTGTTTGTAGGGGTCCTGCACCTGTTAACCCTGTTTTTATCTTTTTTAATATTTAAGGAGAATAAGATCATATTTATTCTTTCAGAAGTTTTTATCCTCTTATCGCTCTGGATTGCTTCGCGACTGTACCTTCAGCTGGTACAGCCATTAAAGATGCTTGTTGATGGAATTAATGCCATTAATGATCAGGATTTTAACGTGAAGTTTCGCGAAACCGGAAAACCCGAGGTTGACCAGCTGATCGGCGTTTATAACAAGATGATCGACAGGCTCCGTACCGAACGCACGCTGCAGGAAGAACAACATTCCTTTCTTGAAAAACTTATTAATACTTCGCCGACCGGAGTGGTCCTTCTGGATCTCGATCAGAACATTGAACATCTCAACCCAAGGGCTATGCAATTGCTCGAAATAAATGAAAACAACGATCTGCCCTCAGAAATTTCGGCGTGTAGGCATCCTTTGATAAAAGAGATAAAGGAACTTAAACCGGGTGAGTCTAAAGTGGTGAGTATAAGTGGTGTAAAAAACTACAAGTGCCAGAAGTCATTCTTTATTGACCGGGGATTTCACCGGTATTTTGTGATGCTTGAGGAATTGAGCCTTGAAATACTTCAATCGGAAAAAAAAGCATATGGAAAGGTGATCAGAATGATGGCGCACGAAGTAAACAATACGATCGGGCCGGTTAATTCTATTATAGACTATGCTCTCTCGAAGCAGGGCGCGCCGCAAAAATCGGATGATGACCTTCGGGAAGCGTTGAAAGTGGCTATAGAACGTAATAACAACCTCAATGTTTTTATGCGCAACCTGGCAGATGTAGTGAGACTGCCTCAAGCGAACAGGCAACCAATCGACGTTAACCAGCTGCTCATGTCGGTAAGCAAACTGTTTGAATACAGGGCACAGGAAAAGTCAGCTCAGATAAAGCTTTCCTTATCACCTAAGTCCCTTTTTATTAATGCTGATATCCAGCAGATGGAACAGGTGCTCATCAACATCATAAAAAATGCGATCGAAGCAATTGATAATAACAGCAATGGAGTAATTACCTTAATTACGCTGACTGATCCTGCAAGAATTATTATCAGGAATACGGGAAGAGGGATACCTGACGAAATTCAAGCTAATCTGTTTACCCCTTTTTACACAACAAAAAAAGATGGACAAGGGATCGGCCTGACATTGATCCGTGAGATCTTAATAAATCACGGTTTTGAGTTCTCTTTAAAAACCGGTGCCGAAGGCTTCACCGATTTTGTAATTTTTATGAAACCTCTCTGAATTGGTTGAATACGATTTTTACTATTCTATAGGGACCTGTGGTTAATGCAACTATTTTGCCGCAGATGCGTAAACAACCAGTATATATCGATCACAGAGCCATGAATAAGAAGAGAAACAAACAGACATTGGGACTGATAAGTCGCGACGGTTTTTTCCAGCCCGTCAGTACACTAAACGTAGCCGGTTTAGAATATGCTTCTAAATCAAAAGCCGAGCTAAGGGAGATTTTAGAGGAAAAGGTGAAGAATGAGCAATACGAAGATTGCGCACTTATCAGGGATGAACTGATCAAGCGCAGCTGAGCCTTTGAATGTTGTAGCCTGATTTTAAGGAATCTCTATATGATGCTCTTGATGGAAAAGCGCTTTCCATTAAAAGTAACAATATCATTTTCTTTATGGTTCAGCATCGCTTTCGCTACCGGTGAGGCGCTTGAAATAACATGATATGATTCTCCATTTACAGAAAGAGGAGTAGCGCTTACTGCAATGAAAAAATTACCTAAATCGGTGTAGACCAGACTTCCCGTTTCTGCAACAGTACACTTTCTTAACGGGTTTATAAGGCTGAGAGAATATTTTAGCTTGCGTGCTTCGTGTAGCTGAACCTGATTAAACGAAATTTCGTGCTGCATCATTTCCCGCGTGGTTTCATATTTATCGCCAGCACTGCTCTTTGTGTCGTTTTCTGCCGCTTCTTTCGCTGAAATGATTCCTTGTTCGGCTGTTCTGATACGTTCGTCAATGTACTCCATACATAAGCTGAAGAGCTTTTCTTTTATTTCAGACATGGTACAAAGAAAATAAAAGTTGAGCAAATAACGGCTTGCGGGTACAGTTTAATACTCCTCTGCCTTTGGTGGAAATCCTTCCGGCCATTTGCCGTACACATCCCAATACGCCCGCACCATAGAAGGAGGATTCTCCTTTTCGTGTTCCAGTTCATCCTGAAAATTTAAAAAACCATATCCTTCAAAATCCTCCTCTTGCTCTTCTTTAAAAGAAGAAGCTTTAATCTGATTCAAGACTGCCGATTCGGCGTCGTATGATTCAAAATCCCTGGTTTCGTCATTTTCGAGTTCCGTTTCCAGACTTTTTAAAAATACGAGATAGTCAGGATGATAATGCCATTCTGCATTCTGGCCCTTTAGAAATCTGAAAATAAGATAAAATACATGATAATAATCGTAACTCACGTAATTGTCCGTCGTCGAGAGCATTACATCACTTTTGATTGCAACGTCCCTGAGAAAATCCACATAAGCGGAGTGAATGAGATCGTTTCGTATTTGCTCACTTTCATGGTGAAGGTAGCAGGCCCCCTTACAGTTATGAACGATGCCCGAGCTGCAACATACCTCTTTTATTTTCATGCCAAGAAGACCCAATACTTCCCTCTCGGGATTAGCTGGTACAGGTGTAAAAGTTTTAGCAAAGTCGTCAAAGCTTTTAAGAGGCTGATACTTTTTCCTGAAATCGAACATTTTAGCAACCCGGTATTCTTTAATCCGGGCATACCTGTAGTTGGTATAAGCTTCAGGAAGAGAGGGATGATAAACGTAGTAATAAATGGATCGTTCGAACCCCTTTGGGGCAAGTTCGAGTAAAAGCTCCTTATGGGTTGCAAACAGTTTCTTAAGAAAACTTACGGTCTGATCCCTCGGAACAGAACTGTACAATTTCGCTTTGTCTTTCATTAACAATACCAAGAGCATTTAAAGTTACAGAATTTTCTAATATATTATAAAACACCTGTATCTGCGTATTTAACATGCATGCGCTGCTGACGGTAGAAACCCTTTGTGCGACGCCCCGGAAGTCATTCGGAGCTTTTGTTAAATTTTGTGCAAATTTTTCTCTAATCATAAATTTTTGCCTGCCGGTTTTTCCGACTTAAATGTGGTTGGTTTGCGGCATTGTTGTTTAATATGTACTTGTTAGCTCATTAAAAATCTATGTTAGTTTTTACATCGACGGCACGTGCAAAACGAATCTATACGTGCTTATTTATTCTGCTTCTGGCAGTGACGATCGGCAGCTCCCGCTGCCTTGCGCAAAGTGTAACACTTTACACGCCTTACACTAAAATTTCTATACCGCCGGGCGAATCTATTGGCTACGACATTGACGTCATCAACAAGAGTCGCGCTGTGTCAAATGCCGCTATTGCTGTTACGGGCTTACCTAAAGGGTGGTCCTATACGCTGAAGTCCGGAGGCTGGACGGTAGGCCAGGTTTCGGTACTGCCCAACGACAAGAAAACTCTTTCGCTGCAGGTGCAGGTTCCACTTCAGGTAAATAAAGGAACCTACCATTTCATGGTTGCAGCAAAAGGAGCGGGCCGTCTGCCGTTAACCGTAGTGGTTTCTCAGCAGGGCACCTTTAAGTCTGAGTTTACCACTGCCCAGTCCAATATGCAGGGAGCGGCCAATTCAACATTCACTTATACTGCCACCCTAAGGAACGGTACCGGCGCAGACCAGGCGTATGCCCTCAACGCAAACGTTCCTCCGGGATGGAATGTTGCTTTTAAGGCTGATTACAAGGAGGTGTCGTCTGTAAGCGTCGAAGCAAATAAAACCAAAGAACTTACCATAGAGGTCGATCCGCCCGATCAGGCAGCGGCCGGAGATTATAAGATCCCCGTAATTGCAGCAACGAATGCCACCTCCGCAAACCTCGAGCTCGACCTTGTGATCAAAGGTTCCTATGCGCTTCAGCTCAGCACGCCGAGTGGTTTGCTAAGTACCAACACTACAGCAGGGGATGAGAAACGGGTGGAGCTGAGCCTCAATAATACCGGTTCAGCCATATTGAAGAAAGTAGAACTGCAGGCCACCACGCCTACCAACTGGGAGGTTACTTTCGAGCCAAAAACGATTGAGAACCTGGCTCCAGGAGGTACGGCACAGGCTTTTGCTATCATTAAAGCCGACAAAAAGGCTATTGCAGGCGACTATGTGGTGAGCCTGGAGGCAAAGACTCCTGAAATATCGTCGAAAGCCGATTTCAGAGTCGCGGTGGAAACATCCTTACTGTCGGGGTGGCTCGGCCTCTTCATTATCCTGCTGGCGCTGGGTAGCGTTTATTATCTGTTCAGGAAATACGGAAGGAGGTAGTCGTGAGTACGCCTATTATTGAACTGAGGGGATTAACCAAAAAGTATGGTAATTTTTCGGCGGTAGACCGCCTTGATCTCACAATAAGAAAAGGTGAAGTCTTTGGTCTGCTCGGTCCGAACGGTGCCGGCAAATCAACTACCATACTGATGATGCTCGGCCTGACCGAACCTTCTTCTGGTTCTGTGGAAGTTTGCGGCATCGATGCTACTGTAAATCCCATTGAAGTAAAACGACGTGTCGGCTACCTGCCCGACGATATCGGCTTTTACGAAAACTACAACGGGATGGAAAACCTGTTGTATACCGCCCGCCTCAACCGGATACCTGAAGACGAGGCAATGGCCAGGGCACAGCGGTTACTCAGCAGGGTAGGACTTGCCGATGAGGCCGCTAAGAAGGCCGGGAAATATTCGCGTGGTATGCGTCAGCGGCTCGGACTTGCAGACGTTCTCATTAAAAACCCGGAAGTCATCATTCTCGACGAGCCAACGCTTGGTATCGATCCGCAAGGGGTGCGCGAATTTCTCGAACTGATCGTGCGGTTGAGCAGGGAGGAGGGTATCACCGTGCTTCTGTCCTCCCACCATTTACACCAGGTGCAGCAGGTTTGCGACCGGGTAGGGATCTTCGTGGGCGGCAAATTACTTGCTGAAGGAGATATTCCAACCCTGTCGGCGCAGCTCTTCGCCAATGAAGCGTTTAAAATTACCATAAGAGTGAAGTTTATTGAAGGGCGACCTGACTCCGAAAAACAGAGGCTGATGCAGATAATTCAGTCCGTCGAGGGCGTAACGCATGTCCAGTTTGACCAGGGTGATATCCATATTGCCTGCTATAAGGATGCCACACCTCATGTTGCCCGCGCTGTTGTTGAAAACGGGTTTGATCTTATTCATTTAAACCATAAAGAACACGGATTGGATGAAATCTATCATCGTTATTTTGAAGGAGGGAAAGCTGATGGAAAAACTAATTAAGCCAGTGAAGCAGCCTTCCCATCCTTTTTGGGTTATAGTACAAAAAGAGATCAGGGATCATGTACGCAGCTGGCGTTTTCTCGTTTTGCTATTCCTGATCATGCTTACATGCTTCGGTTCGCTTTATACTTCGGTAAGCAATCTTGCCAAATCACTGAAAGACAACGATCCGCAGGCGGGGTTTCTTTTTCTGAAACTGTTTACTCTGTCGGATGGCTCGCTGCCACCCTTTCATGTGTTTATTGGCTTTTTAGGACCGCTGTTGGGTATTGCACTGGGTTTCGACGCTGTTAACTCCGAGCAAAATGCAGGCACGCTCAGTCGTGTAATGGCGCAGCCCGTACACCGCGACTACCTCATCAATGCGAAATTTACGGCAGCGCTCATTGTGATCAGTATTTTGTTCTTTGCTTTAGGCTTTCTGGTAATAGGACTTGGCCTGATTATTATTGGAATTCCACCTACAGCAGAAGAGTTTCTGCGTGTGGTTTTCTTTCTGGTATTGAGTGTTTTATATGTAGCATTCTGGCTCAATCTGTCTATCCTGTTCTCGATTAGGTTCAGGCAAGCTGCAACCTCAGCATTAAGTGCCATCGCTGTATGGCTGTTCTTTACTATTTTTTATCAGATCATCATCAGCCTTGTGGCGAAGGCGATTATGCCGGGGCAGGCCGCGACACAGGAAGAAGTGATTCATTACCAGAACTTCGTACTGAACCTCCTGCGTCTTGTTCCCAGTCAGTTATTCAGCGATGCCACCACCACGCTGCTGATGCCAGCCGTGAGAAGCCTGGGGCCTTTGTCTATGGAACAGGTTTACGGAGCTATACCCAGTCCTCTGCCCCTTGGACAGAGTCTGCTGCTGGTATGGCCTCAGCTTACCGGGCTCATTGCAGCTACGGTATTGTGTTTCGCACTCTCTTACCTTTCTTTCATGAGGAAAGAGATCAGGTCGCGCTAAAAGGCCGGCATCATATATCGTTGCAGAAAATATAAAAGCACCGCTAAAAGGCAGGTGCTTTTATATTTTTTTCCTACTTTTACCTTATAACGCAGCAATCCGTATCCATCAACATGCTAAAACCAGTTATTCTATCCGTATTACTCCTGACAGCTTCGGCAGCTCTCT
>DALYUO010000180.1:6208-10402 GCA_031981225.1 Pararcticibacter sp. | reverse complement strand
TCACCGAGATAACGGTCACCTCGGTAAACAAATACGCATTCGAACTGCGGTTTTCCTTTTATGCCGATAAAAACAACCGCCAGTACCATATCTTTAAGGCCACCCTCCCGGCTTTAGTGCTGGCCCTGTTTGCATTGTTATCGGTGCTGGTGATCTTCTATATTACTTTCAGAAGCTGGATAAAGGTTAACCGCCTGGCAGAGATGAAGACTGACTTTGTAGACAGCATCACGCATGAGTTTCATACGCCCATCTCTACCATCGTGATGGCAAATAAGAACCTGCAAAATGACAAGGTTCTGGCCGACCGGGAGAAAGTTAAAATGCTGACCGATGTAGTGCTGCGACAATCCAGGCGCCTTGAAATGCTGTTTGGCCAGGTACTCGATATTGCCCGGCTTCAGAATGTGAACCTTGAAAAAGAGCGCGAAGACCTGAACAGCCTGCTCGAAGAGATCGTTGACGACTACAAAATGAAGCTTGCGGATGATGGCATCCGGATCACTTTGGAAAAAAGCCCCGACGACCTGCATATTGCGCTCAACCGTTTCTGGTTTACTACCATGCTTTTTAACCTGTTTGATAACGCTATAAAGTATAACGACAAGGAATACAAAACGATTGATATCCGGTTAAGCGCTTTGAAGCACGAAATACAGCTGGAAATCAGCGACAATGGTGTAGGAATGGAAAAAGAAATGATAAAGGACGTATTTGAGAAATTCTACCGTGCAAATAAGAAAGACACGTCACATATCCCGGGGCTTGGCCTGGGCTTGTATTACGCGCGGCAGTGCGTCATGGCTCACGGCTGGAAGATGAAAGTGAAGAGCGAAATCAATAAAGGGAGCCTGTTCATTATCAGTATTTCTTAATCTTTATACCGGGCCGGATAAATTACAAACCATGAAAGTAAAGCTGTTATATGTAGAGGATGAATTTGACCTGGGTAATCTTACCAAACAGTACCTGGAGCTGATGGACTTCCAGGTTGACTGGTTTACCACTGCCCGTTCGGCGCTTGAATACTTCAGGAAAGTTCCGGCAGCCTATAACGTGGTCATTATTGATATTCAGCTGCCCGACATGAACGGCTTCGACCTGTCGGAACAGCTGCTGGCCATCAACCAGAATGTGTACCTTGTATTTCTCACTTCAAAAAAGGACAAGGCCGACCGGCTGAAAGGACTTAAAATAGGCGCCGTAGATTATATTACCAAACCCTTCGATGCCGACGAGCTGGTATTGAAGATCCAGAATATGGTAAGGCATAAAGTGGCGTACGTAACGCCCGGAGCAGCAAGAAGACTGCCCGAGACGGAAACGATCTGCCTGGGAGATATGTCGCTTAAGAAGTCGCAGCTGGTGCTTTCCTTGCCCGACGAGCTTAACGTCTCGCTTACCCAACGGGAGGCCGACCTGATTGAATACCTGTATCAGCGGAGAAACAAAGTGGTGAAACGCGAGGAGATCCTGCGCGACCTGTGGGGCGACAATAATTACTTCCTCGGCCGGAGCCTCGACGTATTCATCTCCCGCCTAAGGAAGTTATTCCGCGACTCGCAGTCGGTACGAATACAAAACGTCCATGGCGTGGGATTTATCTTCAGCGTGAATTAAATCATTTTACTGTGATTCTGAGCTTCGCCGCTTGTCGCCTGCCTTCTTATAAAACTTTTTAAAGCATTTGCGGCAGCGGAATTTCCTTAAATTGAGGAAAGAAAAGAAAGTTTTGTGAATGAAGCTTCGGTGGATGTGCTCGCAGCGGTCGTTTTTGCAATACGGGCATATCACTATTGGCCGGTCTTTATACGCTTGGTTCGGGTCGCTATTATACAGTTTATGCTCCGGGTCGGAAGAATTATCCATTTAAGTAAATAGTTAGAATGTTCAATTTAACCATCCCTCATGTTTGGGTTTTATCCCTGGCAGTCAGGACAGTCTGCAAATGTAGCAAACTTTTTTATTATTTAAATTTCATAACGTAACTTTGGTTACAGTAATGTGCGTTACTGTAACCAAAGTTACGTTATGAAATTTTATAATCGAGAAGATGAGTTAGCTTTATTAGAGAGGACCAGAGAGAGCACTTCCGACGGAGCAAGGATGACCATTGTAACCGGAAGGAGAAGGATTGGGAAGACCAGCCTGATCTTAAAATCCTCGGAACAAGACCTTCACGTCTATCTTTTTGTCAGCCGTAAAGAAGAAGTTCTTCTTTGTCAAGACTTTATTGCCGAAATCCAGAGGACGCTTTCGATAAGTATTTTAGGCAACTTCAGTTCTTTCAGCACGCTTTTTGAATACCTGATGGAGCTCTCTAAACAGCGGCCTTTTTCGTTAACGATTGATGAATTCCAGGAATTTAACACGATTAACCCGTCTGTGTTCAGTGAAATGCAACGAATTTGGGACCGGCACAAACAACACAGCCATCTGAACCTCATATTAAGCGGATCGGTACTCTCGATGATGAAAAAAATATTCGAGAATGCAAAAGAGCCCCTTTTCGGACGGGCAAACGAGCGAATTCATCTGAAACCATTTTCTGTAGATACCCTTAAACAAATCGTTTCCGATTATCATCCAAAATTCCAGCCGATTGATCTTCTTGCCTTTTTTGTGCTCACAGGCGGAGTGGCTAAATATGTAGAATTACTTGCTGAACGCAAGGCTTTCACATTCGAAGCCATGACCGATGAAGTATTCCGTGCGAACTCCTTTTGGCTTGACGAAGGAAAAAACCTGCTGATCGAAGAGTTTGGAAAAGAATACATTACCTACTTCTCTATTTTATCACTAATGGCGAGTGCCAAGACCTCCCGTTCTGACATTGAATCTATACTGGAGAAAAACATAGGAGGATACCTCGACCGGCTTCAAAATGAATACCAGATCATTAAAACAGTAAAACCGGTACTATCCAAACCTGGTTCCCGAAATCAGAAATACTATATAGACGATAACTTTCTTAACTTCTGGTTCCGCTTCATCTTCAAAAACAGGAACGCCATTGAGCTTGGTAACTTCCCTTATGTAAAGGACATATTCAAACGTGATTTTCACACCTTCGCCGGCCGTTTCCTCGAAAAGTGGTTCTCCGAAAAGATGGCTCTGTCTCACCGCTATAACATCATCGGCAATTACTGGGACCGGGGTGGAAATGAAATAGACATCGTTGCAATTAACGAAACCGAAAAGATAGCGGAGTTCGTTGAAGTAAAATTAAATCCCGGCAAACTCGATAAGAACATTCTGATGGCCAAAGCTAAAAAACTGGAGGAACAGCTAAAAGGCTTCAGTTTCAGCTATTCACTCCTCTCAGCCGACGACATGTAAAACAGAGACCCCAAGCCCTCTTCATACAAAATTTTTCGCAAACAAAATGCGCAACAATGTGCATTTAGCCAATTTTTAGCAGTATAAATTGCCAGCTTTTCTAAATTCTTTTGCTTATGCCAGAAAAACACATTTACCAGCCGCCAAAAGTATCGGTTTTTACAATAAACACTAACTTTATGCCACTAAATCAATCTCTCACGGCCAGTCTGCCCAGCCAGCAATACCGACTCTGCACAAAACGGCCAAAAACGGCAGCATAGCTGCGAATAACACGAACATGAATACATTAATAATTAAAAATGGACATAACTTTACTCGAAGAAAAGCTTTCAGAGTATGGCGACCCTGAACCTGATGCAATAACCTTTCTAAAAGAACATATTACAGAACGGACCTTTGAGCCGAACCAGATCATCCTCAGGGAAGAGACACCGAACCGCCGCGTTTACTTCATCAAAGAAGGGATTGCATACGCTGAGATCAGCAACGAACAAACGGAGAGGGTTAAATGGCTGGCCACTACCGGCCACTTTTTCACCGACTGCAGCAGTTTCGAATCCTTAGGAAACTCGGAGATAAGCATCATTGCCGGCATGAGAAGCAACATCCAGTCCCTCGGCATTTCGGCCTTTAATCAACTCCTCGAATTTCCGCGAATGCGGCACATTATCAGAAAAATACAAAAACATTACCATGCTGAAAACGCCGCCATGCTCGATCGTTTCCGGCAAATGAAGCCCCTCGAAATCCTGCGTCAACTATGGGAAAGCCAGCCAGATGCCATATGATATCTCAAACGAAAAACCCTGGCAGCTTACCTGGGCGTATCACGAAATACGCTAACCAAGCTAT
>DALYUO010000180.1:3388-6081 GCA_031981225.1 Pararcticibacter sp. | reverse complement strand
AAACAACTTTATGAGCGTCAATAAAGGAGCCAGTTGATGGAAACAGGAGATTTTGCCAACACCGACGACGACTACAAAGAGCAATATATCACCAAGCTCAGCAAGCTCGGCTACCTAAGCCCGGGATGCCGGCAAGCCCTGCTGCAAACCATCACTATCCGGCGGGTAAAGGCCCATAAGTTCCTTGCCAGGCGAGGCCAGCAGGCCCTGCCCGGATGGATTCAGCTCAGCGGCATTTCAAAGGGCTACTTCATCACCCGCAGTCAGTATCAAAAGATCTTTGCTTTCTGGCATACCGGAGAGCCTGTAGGCCGCGCCTCACTCTTCCTCTCCCAGCGCGAATGCCCCTGCTACATTCAGTGCCTCAGCGACAGTGTCTTTGCAGAGCTGACCTATCATCAGCACAAGACCATCGAAAAAGAATTTCCCGAAATAGCCCCCATCAACCATCTCCTCATCGCCGAAGCAGCAGAAAAAGCAGACATAAAAAACAGGATCTTCAGTAAAGACGGTTACGACCGTTACCTTAAATTCTGTGAGCTCCACCCCTATCATTTCAAACTAAAAAGCCGCGATATCGCCTCCTATTTAAGAATCTCAGAATCAAGGCTCAGCAACCTCAAAAGAGAGCACCGAAAAGACAGGTTCTAATCTTCAGAACTTTCGTGGCGAAAGTTTTTCCCTTCGGGCAAGGCCTAACTTTGAGTAAACAATACAACACTTCCATGAATCAACATGCTCATACCCGTAAATCAGCCCTCTTCTCGTGCAGCAGCACGAAAACCATCATATAATGGCAAGGGCTGCCCAGAGTCAGCCCCTGCCGGTCCAGCCAGCCATAAGAGGCCAGAAAGAAAAATATAATCAGAAAAAAAATCCATACAATGAAAACAAGTATTAAAACAATCACCAGCAGCCTTGCTGCACTTGCTGTTATAGCAACCATCGGCGTGTTCTTCGCCTTTCGTCCTTTTACAAACAATGCCGAAAGCCATGGCAAAAGGGCTACAAGCACATGGTACTTTATCGGAAATGCAGTCTCCGATATCACCAATGGAAGCCAGTGGACAAAAGACAATCCCAATCACGAAGATTGCAGTTCCATGAACGAGGCCCTTCCCTGCCAGCTTGAAGTAGACGAAGGGGTAACCAATACATCAGAGCTCGACGACTATTTCGTGAGCGAATACAGCGATAACGCAGCATCCATCAGGGCAGCAGCGTCATCCCGTCGGCCCTTGCCCGAATAAATGCAGTAATAGTTCATTAATCCCGCCCCCGGAGTATAACGCCCAGGGGTGGGTATTTACATCAGCGGGGGTTTTGGGGCATCCCGGACAAAGCAATAACATCTTCCGGCAAAGGCAGCGCATAACGCAGATCATTAGGCAGCAACGTATATACCTGCCCGTTCACCGACCGCATCAAGGTAATGTCAGCCCCCTCCTTATTAAGCCTTTTAAGATCCATCCAGCGGATACCTCTAAACAACAACTCCTTCCTCCGTTCCCTGAGAATAACAGATAACGCCTCTTCAGCGCCCGATGCTACGAGAGGCGAAAACCTTCCGGCTTTCCATCTTTTAACCAAAAGGGCATTCAGATCAGCCATTGCCTCTTCCACCCTGCCCCGGCGGGCATAACACTCGGCGCGGGTCAGAAACATTTCATTAGTGGCCATTCCCCCAAACAATCCGGTAGTGCCCTCAACGAAGCGGCCCTTAAAACTATAAGAGCCATCCGTATTGGCAGAAAACAGAGCAGGTTTCCTCAAATCTCCCGCTCCATACATTTTATATAAATCAGGATTCACCTTGCCCCTGGTAAGATTGAGAGCCTGCCCTGCCGACATTCCGTTTTCAGAGATCACCTCCTTGTTAAACCTCGCCAAAGGGTATTTTGCATTCGTATCAAGACTATTGTAGTCAATCAGTTCACTGTAAAGCTGAAGACAAGAATCGGCATAAAGCCCGGCCTCTTCGTATTTTCGCATCGAAAGATAAGCGCGGGCCAGCAAAGCATAAGCCGCCGGTTTTGAAGGCCTCACTTTACTCAGCGGAACCACCGGCAAAAGCGGAACAGCTTCTTCAAGATCAGTAAGCACCCGGCGGTAAGTCGCTCCCACCGACGATCTCACCGACGGCACATTAAAATCAGGATTCAGACGCAGCGGTAGTCCGAGGTCTGTCTCGGCGCTGGCCTCATCATACGCCAGCGACCATATAAACGACGCTTGCAAAAAGCGCTTCGCCCTGAAATACAAAGCCTGTCCCTTTACATTATCATAAGCAGCAGCATTAACGGCATTGCGGTCAACCTCTTCCAGTCCCTCAAGTACCGAATTACAGTAATACACTGCGGTGCTGAAGTAAGTCCAGCTATTCGATTCCGCATCAAACAAATAATCCTTTTCCCATATATGGGTCCTTTTTTCCGCCTCCGAAGAAAGAGAAAGCCAGTGGTCGGTTGTCAGGTAGTAATCATCAGCACTCAGCTCCCCCGCATTCGGTTCATCAGAGAAAACAGAATAATTATCCATCAGAGCCTGAAAGTCATCCAGCGACGAGGGTACCGAAAGCTTCTTATCCGGCTTAGCATCGAGGAAGTCGTTACAGCCATAACACGCCATCAGGCCGTAAAATACAATCACTTGAAAATATCTGGTATTCATAACAATAAAGATTAAAAAGCAGC
>DALYUO010000180.1:1110-3378 GCA_031981225.1 Pararcticibacter sp. | reverse complement strand
GAGGCCGATAGAATAACTAGAAGGAACAGGCATCGCAGACGAGCCAGCATAATCAGGGTCCAGGCCCTTCTTATTAGCCCGCCACAAAATCCCTGGATTATTCATGTAAAGAAACAGGCGAAGCGACTTCATACGCAGCCTCTGCAGGGAATGACCGCTCAGGTCATAGCCCAGGTTAATATATTGTAACCTTATATGATCACCCTTTTCAACCAGGGGCGAACTATAGGTATAAAGCGACTGCATTGCCGACGAAAAAGGATAGATCATGGCAGGCACATCCGTATTCACTTCATCACCCGGCTGCCTCCAGCGATCAGCAATATCAGCATGCCCGCGCCAGCCATTATACAGATTATAATAGCTAATGCTCTCCCTTCTGAAATAATAATCGAGTTTAAAAAGCACCCTGAAAGAAAGAGAAAAACCGCGGTACGAAAATGAATTACCAAGCGAACCAAACATCTGCGGCAGAGCAGACCCATGATAAACAAGATCGTCAACCTGGGTACCGGCGGCGGTAATCTGCGAATAGTCCCCACTTACCTCCCCGTTTAGATAGCCTCGCGGCGCACCCGTTTCAGGATCAAGCCCGGCCCAGCGGTAAGACAGCACCGAATACACCGGCTTCCCCTGCAGTCCCGAAACACTGTTCGACGAATTAAGAAAATAGCTCCCCTGCTTACTCTGCACATAATACTCCGTTACCCTATCCCGGTTCACATTCAGATTGAGGCTGGTAGTCCATTTCAGGCCGCGGTTCACATTTACGCTGTTCAGTTCCACGTCGAAGCCATGACCTGTCATAGCCGCCACATTCTTAACGATAAAAGAACCAATACCCGTAGTATAATCAAGCGGCGAGGTGCCAAACAAGTCGCTTCCCTTTTTGCGGTAATACTCTAAGCTTCCGCTCAGCCATCCCCCTTTTGTGCCAAAATCCACTCCAAGGTTCAGCATTCCCGTCGTTTCCCATTTCAGCTCAGGGTTTGCATAATTATCAAACCTTGCCCAGGGCGTTAACGTGTTGGCAGAAAGCCCGGCATATTCAATCGTAGTAACCGCAGTTTTAGAAGGATCAACATTTCCGCTGAAACCATAAGTAGCCCTCAGTTTGAGGTATGGCAACCAGGCCACGTCCCAGAAAGGTTCATCCGAAAGCAGCCAAGCGGCCCCGGTAGACCATAAAGGTTTCCACTTATCATTGATGTGAAGACCAAACAAGTTAGAAGCATCCCTTCTAACGCTTGCAGAAAACGTATACCTGCGATTATAAGAGTATGCAGCATTAGCAAACACAGAAACAAAGCGCGTCAGTTCATCCGCTATGCCATTTCCACCGGGGATAAACGACCTGGTGCCCGTAATAAAATTAGGATACTGGGTGGTGTAATCCACATTGCCCGACGTGAGATTATCATCATCATAGCCATATACGCGGTTGCTGTTCCGGGTGGTATGGATCTGGCGCAGCTCACCCCCGGCAATGGCTGCCACCGAATGACGGCCGCTTTCCATGTTGTAGTTCAGCTGGCCGCGCACATTATCCGCCCGCATCAACGCCTGCGAAAAATCCAGCACCCCGCCCGGCGGCACCTTATATATCACCGAACCATCCGTTCCGATCTGGGTATAACTATTCACAAGGTTACGGGCGAAATAACTATCCTCATCCTGCAGACTACGGCCATTCGACTGCTGCCGCTCGTACTGGTATTTCACATCAAAAGCCAGATCACGCAGAACCTTATAGTTTAAGCCCGCATTCACCAGCACATCCGTTACCGAACCCTTATTACCCGTATGCTGATAATCTTCAAGAGGATAATATCTCCAGTCAAGCAGCTTCCCATTTCCTGCCGTTTCAATATAGCTTCCCCGCCAGTCTTTTATCAGCGGCAGCGCATTGCCGTCCGCATCTGCAAATTCAGCGTAAGGAAACAGGGCGTTGTTTTTTGAAGAGATCTCGCCGTAACCCGGTTTTCCGCTTTCGCTGTGGCTCTGTGTGAAATACAAACCAGCCGAAAGTTCCAGCTTCTTCAAAGGCCTCAAAGTATTCTGAAAACGTAAGTTCAGGCGGTCAGATTCAGCGTCGAGCGTACTCACGTTACGATCATAGCCCGAAGAAAGGCTCCATCCCATAATCCCCGAGCCGCCCCTGAGGCTCAGGGCATACTGCTGCGCGGCAGAATGATTGTACATATACCTGTTAAAATCGTTCCGTACATCCACAGCACGTAAGGCCTCAATCCGGGCATCGATTCCTGC
>DALYUO010000180.1:0-1100 GCA_031981225.1 Pararcticibacter sp. | reverse complement strand
CCGCCACATCCGGAGCAGCCGTTTCCCTTTTCACCAGCAGTTCCACCACCGGCGACAGCGCCGGCCTTGACGACGAGCTGATCTGGCTCCGGTAAAATCCCTTTTCATACAACATCTTTTCCGCATCAATAAAATCCGACGATGCGATCTGAGGAATATAAAACAGGTCGGGCTTATTACCCATCGTCACATTCGAATTAAACTCTACCGTCAGCGGCTGGTTGAGCCTCCCTTTCTTTGTTGTAATCACAATAACACCATTACCTGCCCTCGTCCCCCAAACCGAAGCAGCCGCAGCATCCTTCAGCACCGTAACCTGTTCCACATCATTGGGATTGATATTGCCGATGTCACCTTCGTAGGGAAAGTTATCTACCACCACCAGGGGATTCTTCGGGCCGCTGATCGTGCTCAGCCCCCTGATCATCAAACGACCATTAGCGCCGCTAGTCATCCTGTCAACAATCAACCCGTTGGCAGTCGCCTCCAGGCGGCTCAGAATATCAGTGCTCACCTGCTCATTCAATGTTGCCTGGTCTATGCGCGAGAATGAACCCGTAGCCCGTTCTTTAGGCAACACCTGGTAGCCGGTACTCACCGTCACCTCCTGCAGCGATACCACATCAGGCTTCAGATAGATTTTGAGATCCGAACGCAGGGGCAGGTTCAGCAGAGTATCTTTCTGCAGGAAGCCAATCAGCGAAACCAGCAGTTTAGCCTTTCCCGATGGCACCTTCAGGGTGAAACCTCCATTCAGGTCAGTTATTACACCCCGGGGTGAACCTTCCACCTTAACCGATACCCCTGGCAGAGGCTCAGAAATACGCTCAGAGAGTACTGTTCCTTTAATAACCGACTGGCCAAAAGCTGTAACGTATAAAAAACAGAGGCAGAAACTAATAATATATAGATAATATTTCATTCAACATTCGTATTAATGATTAAGAGATCAGTAAGATTCATTCAGCCGGTAAAGAGGCGGGCCGGTCGCCGAGTACAAAAACTTCCAGGTCACGCTGTACTTCTAGCAGATGAAGATTAGCGCGGTGTAAAACCTTTACGATGCCCTCAAAAGTGGTCTCCTCCGGAAATACAAGTTC
>DALYUO010000179.1:10030-10439 GCA_031981225.1 Pararcticibacter sp. | reverse complement strand
TGAACTGGCTGTTGCTATTGCAGGTGTGTTAAAAGACTATCCGCATGTGCCGGTCATTCTGGATCCCGTTATGGTGGCTACAAGCGGCGACCGGCTGATCCTGAGCGAAACCATCGGGGTGCTAAAGAGGGAGTTGTTCCCGCTCGCCACTCTTGTAACGCCCAATCTTGACGAGGCGGAAATCCTGTCGTCCATGCAGGTTAGAAGTGTGGAGGAGATGAAACTTGCCGCAGCGAAGATCCTTGATGCCGGTTGCCATGCGGTGCTAATTAAAGGAGGGCATCTGCTGGGTGAAACATTGTTTGATGTTTATCTCGAAAATAACGGGTTTGAGCAAATCATACGGTCGGAACTGATTGCCACCGGTAATACACACGGTACGGGCTGCTCCTTGTCATCCGCCATTGCG
>DALYUO010000179.1:7937-10020 GCA_031981225.1 Pararcticibacter sp. | reverse complement strand
GTACAAAAGGCCAGCCAGTACATTCACGAAGCAATAGCCGAAGGCCGCGACGTGAAGACGGGGGAGGGCCACGGACCTCTTAATCACTTTTTTAATCCAATATCTCTCATTAAGCATGAACTGGACTGAGTTGACCTGGCAAAAGTCGGATGCTATTTATAAGCGCATCCTTGAAATGCCTTTTATCAAGGGGCTGATTGACGGAACGTTACCGCTGGATAAATTTAAGTTTTACATTCAGCAGGACTCGAATTACCTGGCCTATTTCGGACGTGCGCTGTCACTCATCGCTGCGAAGGCGCCGGATGAGTATGTACTCGATTATATCCGCTTTGCGGAGGGTGCTATCGTTGTGGAGAACGCCCTGCATGCTGGTTATTTTAATGAGTTTGGCATTAAAGGAAAAGCAGAGATATCTCCTGCATGCCACCATTATACGCACTTTTTAATGAGCGCTGCAGCCGTGGCGAGGGTGGAGACGGCGATGGCCGCCGTGCTTCCCTGTTTCTGGATCTATAAAAAGGTGGGTGATTTTATTTATCAGAACCAGCAGAGAGATGATAATCCATATAAAACATGGATCAATACCTATGCAGGCGAAGAGTTTGGGCTTTTGGTCCAAAAGGCTTTACGGATATGTGATGAAGCTGCCTTTACCTGCACTCCCGCACAGCAAGAAGAGATGACGGAGGCTTTTTTAACGGCCTCTCGTCTGGAATGGCTTTTCTGGGACAGCGCATGGCGACTTGAAAGCTGGCAGCCTGCCGTTTAATTGTTATAGGGCCTGGCTGCTGCCATTTTCAATCGCACGTCCGAGTGCCTGTACTTCTGCATTATTGAGATCGAACGTACCCGGCTGAAGAATGACCCATCCTTTGGTTTTAGTCTTCTGAACGATGAGGTTCGGCGCATTTTTACTTGACACCGTCTGGTGTTTCGGGTCCGTGTCCTCATCAAAAGCATCGGTGCTTTCAAGTGCAACCGTAAACGTATGATCCTCCACCGGAGTGACCACTACATCTGTTCTGATGTTCTTAACTGGAAAGTGAGTTCTGAATGATGGCATATATTGTCGCTTTTCCTGAATAGACAATCGGAAGTCAGGATAGTTTGCTATTGGCAGTTAGTTGTTGGCTGTTGGCGATGGCGGTTAGCTATCAGCTTTCAGATTTACTTCAAAGGCTTTGAGCTTTTACCTTTGAGCTTTAAAGGGTTTCATGTCAAATAGCAAAGTGGCCGTGAGCAATTGAGACAGTGTAATAAAATGAAAGTTGCCTTAAAGGACGACTTTGTGTATCTTTGTATAAGTTATGAGTGCAGGCATAAAATATAGAAGCATAACGATATATAGGCAGTATTTTCCCGAGTTCTTCGCTAAACAGCGACAGAAGGTTAAGGACAAGATCATCTGGACGCTTAAACTAATTGAGGAAGTCCAATATGTACCTGAAACGTATTTAAAACACCTTGAGGGGACCGCGGGATTGTTTGAAATAAGAGTGCAAGCAGGGAATGATATTTTTAGGATATTTTGTTTCTTTGACGAGGGTCAATTAATTATACTGGCAAATGGGTTTCAAAAAAAGACGCAAAAGACACCTAAGCAGGAAATAGAAAAGGCATTAAAAATAAAAGAGTTATACCATGAAGAAAAACAATAATCTGATTACGTTGGATGACTTTATAGATAAAGAGTACGGCCAGAAAGGAACACCGAAGAGAGAAAAATTAGAACAAGGCTTTTCGGAATTCAGATTAGGGGTATTGATCTACGAAGCCCGGAAAGCCAAAGGGATGACGCAAACCCAATTGGCCGATAAATGCGGTACAACTAAGGCCTATATCTCTAAAGTTGAAAATGACGTAAAGGATGTAAGGGTAGCTACTTTAAGAAAGATCATTGAAGAAGGATTAGGTGGTCGTCTTGAACTTTCTATTAAGTTATAAATGCTTATTTAGAAGTTATTACATGAGCAAAAGCTTATAATCTCACACGCAACCTACAACTTTGATCTTCTAATCTTCCCTGAACACTGTCCTTAATCTGTCGGGGCCGATCATCAGATCTTCTTTTGCATTGCCT
>DALYUO010000179.1:5038-7927 GCA_031981225.1 Pararcticibacter sp. | reverse complement strand
TGGTATTCCCGTTCCCCAGTATTGCGGACCGGTGAAGATCCTTGCTTCATCCCAGAGGCCGGCCTTGATGAAGAGGTCGAGTGTTTTTGCTCCGCCTTCGATTATGATGGATTGAATGTCCATTATATAAAGCTGGTAAGCGATCATTTGGGGGAGGTAACGATCAAAATCTTCGAGTTCAAGGTACTTTACCGCGTCGAGCGTTTCGGTCTTTACTGAATTGAAAACGATGGTTTGCTGGCTCTGGTCGAACATGTGGAGGCTTGGTGGTAAGTCGAGATGACGGTCGATGACGATCCTTTTCGGGTTGCGGCCATGCCATACTCTTACGTTAAGCTGAGGATTGTCTATTAAGGCGGTGTTTTTTCCAACCAGTATGGCATCCTCTTCAGAACGCCAGCGATGAGTAAGTATGCGGGCGGGAGCAGAGCTTATCCATTGCTGAGAACCATTGCCCGGAGCAAAAAAACGATCGGCTGTTTCAGCCCACTTCAGAATGATGTAAGGCCGCTGTTTTTTTACCCTCGTAAAGAAGCGCCGGTTCAGAAAGTCGCATTCTTTCCTGAGGACGTCTCCTTCAACCCTTATGCCCGCGTTCCTTAGTTTCTGGACGCCTTTTCCGTTAACCTGATCGAAGGGATCGGGACTGCCTATCACTACTTTCGGAATGCCGTGCTTGATGATCAGATCGGCACATGGCGGGGTCTTGCCATAGTGCGCACAGGGTTCGAGCGTAACATATATCACTGATTCTTTTAGCAAGTCCTCCGCATTAGGATAGGCGGCAAAAACTGAATTGACAGCGTTTACCTCAGCATGTGCTTTCCCGTATTCCTGGTGAAAGCCTTCTCCAATGATCTTATCATGATGTACAATAACGGCACCTACCATCGGGTTGGGACTAACCCTTCCAGCTCCCAGTCGTGCCAGCTCGACAGCACGACGCATGTATCTTTCTTCCGGTTTGATCAAAACAATTTCGGGTATTTTAATTTTTCTATTAAGATCTTGCTTTAGCAGTTCAATCTAAAACATCTGTTTAATATGCAAGTTTACATAAAAAGAGAAGAGATGAACTGATAAAATGATATTCTATACATTTCATCTATAAAACCGTTCTTCAAAAGAAGAAGAGAGCTTGATAAACTTGTTTTATATGCAGCTTTATGTAAACTTGCATAAAAAACAAGTTTGTCTTAGTTTGTAAAACAAAAGAACGTAACAGAAGACCATTTACTTTCCCGGAACATGACATTTGGAGATATTGAAACAATATTTGTAAGCCAGCTGCCTTCCTTTTACGATAAGGATGAGGCTAAAAGCATAGCAGCGCTCGCTGTAGAGCATGTATGTAACGTCAGCAAGAGCTATTATATGCTTCACAAGAACGATCATGTTACACTGGTGCAGGAAACTTCACTTATAAGAATTCTGGATGAACTTCGTTTGGGAAGACCTCTTCAGTACGTGATGGAAGAAGCCGACTTTTTCGGTCTGCGGTTTAAAGTTAACTCTTCGGTGCTGATACCTCGTCCCGAAACAGAGGAACTGGTACATTGGGTGCTGACGTTTATTAAAGAAAAAAAACGGCTTAAGGGCGCAGAGGAAGCACTCTCTGTTCTTGATATTGGGACCGGTAGCGGTTGTATTCCAGTGGCACTGAAACGAAATCTTCCTGAGGCGGCAATATGCGCACTCGATATTTCCTCTGATGCTCTCGAAACGGCAATGGCGAATGCAACTCTCAACGGAACGGAAGTAAGGTTTGTGCAGGGAGACATATTGGATAGTTCATTTAGTCTTCAACCTTTAACGTTTAGCCTGATCACCAGTAAGCCTCCTTACGTCACAGGCTCTGAGAAAAAAGGGATGCATAAGAACGTTCTTGATTTCGAACCTCATACCGCACTCTTTGTGCCTGATGAAGACCCGCTTGTTTTTTACCGGCATATCGCCGATTTCAGCCTCAGACATCTGGATCCCGAAGGATCTCTCTTTCTGGAGATCAATGAGCACTTTGGCGCCGAAACGTGCTCTTTACTTGAAGCGAAAGGCTTTAAAACAGAGCTAAAGAAAGACCTAAGGGGGAAAGACCGGATGGTAAAAGCGTGGAGAGAATAAGTTAGAAAAGCTTCAGCTGTTGATTAACAGGTGGTTTTGCTTTGCCAAAGACTGTACGGCCTCCATATCGCCATGATTCATTCCGTTCCCTTTCAATAAGCTGCTCGAAGTTGTTATTGGGTTGAAAGTCTGCTTCGGCCTTTTGTGCAATTTCACTGAGTTTACGAAGTGCCTGTTGTTTATCGGAATTACCCATTTTGGCCTTATGTACCGCTGTCTGCAATGTGCTTATCGTTTCGTCGTACACTTTGATGGGTACCGGAAAAGGATGTCCGTCTTTACCGCCGTGAGCAAAAGAAAAGCGGGCAGGGTCTTTAAAGCGTGAGGGGGTTCCGTAGATTACTTCGCTTACCAGAGCGAGGGATTGCAGGGTGCGGGGACCGACACCTTCGAGCAGCAGAAGTTCTTCGAAATCTGACGGCCTCTTGTCGTGAGCCAGCCAGAGGATACTCCCGAGACGTTTCAGATCTACATCTTTTGAGCGGACATCGTGATGTGCAGGCATAACCAGCTTTTGCGCCTCGGCAAGCATCTGCTTTGGGCTTTCGACCGTCAGTGCCATTACTCCATCTCTCGAAACGGAAGCTTCCTTTGCCACCATATTCAGAATACTTCCCTGATTGGTTCCGCAAATGCCGGTATGAGGTTCGTCGACAAAAGATGAGAGGAACGAAGAATGCCAGTGATAACGTCTTGCGGTAGAGCCGCCGGTTTGCATTCCCTGCTGCACAACCGTCCACTGGCCTTCATCGCTTACAATAAAGCTAT
>DALYUO010000179.1:3787-5028 GCA_031981225.1 Pararcticibacter sp. | reverse complement strand
ATATAGAGTTGAAAACCATCCTGAATGGCAGTGTTATCTACTTTTGCACTTAACTTGCTGCAACGTACCAGATAGTTGCCGTCTATGCCTGTTCGTTCGCCCACGGAAAGAAGCTCACGGGGCGCTTCACGGGAGTATTTTCCTTTCCCGCCACAGATATAGATGCCCAGTTCGCTGGAGTGAGGGTTCACTGCACGCTTCAGTGCTCCCATAACAGAAGTTGTAATGCCGGAAGAATGCCAGTCCATTCCCATTACCGCCCCCAGGCTCTGGAACCAGAAAGGATCGCTGAGCCGCCGTAATACTTCCTGCTTCCCATATTCTGTGATGATGGCCTCTGTGATAGCCAGGCCCAGCTTTGCCATTCGTTCTGCCAGCCATTGAGGGACATAGCCGTAATGTAAAGGCAGATCTGCACTTCCCGATCGTTTCATTGCTAACAAAGTTAGTAAAAAAAGCTGGGTTTACAGCAACTTCATTTTACAGCCAATACTACAAAAACGACAGGACTTCTGCAGGTGGTAAAACAGTTATTCCGGCGTCTTTGAAATCTCTCACATTTCTGGTGACGATATAATCCATATCCGGCATGGAATGTGCTGCGAATATTTGAATGGCGTCTTCGAAATCTTTATAATTGGATGAAAGACTATTCTTAATAATAGAAATGTCAATAGGGATAAGGTCAACAAAATCTAACAAGGAATACAGCAGTCCTCTTAATTCCTTTTCCGAGATGTGCTTTTTTAATAAATAGTGAGTGGTTGCGTATGAATGCGAAGAAGTAAAAAGCCTGACTTCTTTTTTCTCTGCTAAATTAAAGATCTCTATCGCAAACTTACTAAATGGTGCTCTGTCAGCAAGAAGATCAATCAATATATTCGTATCAACAAACACGTTTTTCATGATAAGTGTTTGCTTTTAAAATAGGCATCCAATTCTTTCTTCTCATCGAAATCTTCGGGTAGCTTAACTGAACCTACTAATTTTCGAAGTTTGGGAGAGATTTGTTGTGGTTCCAGAGGTTCCTCGGTCAGCGTCTCCAGATACTTTTCAATTAATTCTGACAAGCTCCTGCCCGTTTGCCTGGCATAGGACTTTGCCTTTTTAATGACCTTGTCTTCTATAGTTAAGGTTAATTTCGTTGCCATGGTACGTGTATATATTACAAATATACGCGCTTAGTAGAACATCTGAAAGCCTGGGGATGACCAGTATGAAAAGCGCTTAGAAGCTAGTAT
>DALYUO010000179.1:2330-3777 GCA_031981225.1 Pararcticibacter sp. | reverse complement strand
ATTAATCTTGTGCTTTACAGCAGTCTCATTCTATATGCATTTTTTGCTGCTTCGCCCAACTGATTCATGAGCTTATAATTTGCAATGGCGCCTACCGCTGCTCCGATTACGGGTAATAGCTGGGCCATTTTTGCAAGATCGATATAGTCACGGTATTCCTGCTGAAAGCTGCGCCAGTCAAAATCTTCAGGCTTATCCGGTAAGCTTTGAGCGTATGTGTTCCAGTCATCAATGAGTTTATATGTTTCTTTTCTCTTCTTCCTGCTTGAAAAGGTTAGCTGAAAAATATAGAGAATATAAAGGCGTTCTTTAAAGTCTTTGACGTCGAAACCGTAAACAGATGCTGCATCGAACAGGAATTTTAATTTTAGCCCAAGCAGGAGGGGGAAATCGGCCAACCCGAGCAGAATGCCTCCGGCACCTGTGACGGCACCTTCGGCAACGGCCGAATTACGATAAAATAATATCCGTTCCTGCAGCTGATTTTCCCTGAACTGCAGGGGGACATCTATGAGTATCCTTGCAGATGTATATTTAGCGCCAAACAGCACAGCCTCCACCATTTTTTGTATGGTAACAGTAATCACGGCATGGGCCTTTTCCGGAATGATCCGGTTAATCCGGTCCTGCGCCCTCTTTGAGAGCTTATCTAAAAAACCCGGGTCCTGCTGCATTTTCTGCTGCCATATTTGTAACTCGGCACGCGCCTGTTCTTCGTAATTTATCATAGTATATCGCACTAATCTAAGAACTTATTTGGGGCATTTAAGTTTTTTGATGTCCTGATACGAGCGCTCAATTGAAATATAGCTAATTTTGCATTATGGAAGAACCTTTTGATATAGAGTTGGGAAATGTAATTTATTCTGTATTTCCGGAAGAGGACGGTGTTTATACGATTTTTAAAGAAGGGATTGAGTATATGAAGATTCAGAAAGATGAAGGAGAACAGTGGCTCAAATTGGATCCGGAAACAGATCTGCCCATGTTCGGCGAAGACGAGGAAGTGAGACTGATAGGCCGCGAGATCCTGCTTTATAAGTTGTGAGTTGTAAGTAGTAAGTTGTAAGTAGTGAGTTGTAAGTAGTGAGTTGTAAGTAGTAAGTTAATTGCCTGAATATTTTGCCTTTACAGGTATTTAGTGCGTTGTTTTATCTTGAGCTTAAACCCGGGATATTCTTTTTCCTTATCTACCCGGGCTGCCTCCTGTTAAAAAAAGTTAAATATATTTTTTAATTACGAAATAGTTCGTACTATTGTAATACGAAATTATTCGTAGTTAAGATGAATATAAAACCCACCGATAGCGAGTTAGAAATTCTCCAGATATTATGGCAGAAAAGGGAGTGCACTGTAAGGGAAGTAAATGAAATACTTTCGGAAGAGCGGGGTGAAGAGGTAGGTTATACCACTACGCTCAAGCTTATGCAGATTATGCACGAAAAGG
>DALYUO010000179.1:0-2320 GCA_031981225.1 Pararcticibacter sp. | reverse complement strand
ACATTCTGAATAAAGTGATTGATACGGTGTTTAACGGATCGGCCAGTCAGCTTGTGATGCAGGCATTAAGTAACCGGAAATCGTCGAAGGAGGAGATCGAACAGATAAAGAAGTATTTGGATCAACTGGATAAAAAATAGAATATTATGGATACTGTTAAATTATTTCATGGCTTAACGGAGGCTATGTACGAATCCCTCGGTCAGGGACTGATAATTTATTTGCTAGCCAAATTAATCATATTCCTTCTTCCCTGGATGGATTCGGCTTTCCGGTTCCGGTTGCTGTACATTTCCCTGTGCGTTATTTTTTTGCTATTTACCGGACGAATGGTCCAGGTTGCACTCACAGGGCAGGAGGTAGCAGAATACCCAGGTGCAATAATCGGAGCAAACGAAATAAGCAACGGGGATTTCAGTATTAAGGCTGTCGTTCATAAGTATGCATCGGGAATAGGATTACTATATCTGGCAGGTATACTGGTACAGACTGCAATATTAATCGCCTCTTTGCTGAAGATCCGATGGTATAAAAATCAGAAAAGTCTCCACATTAACCAACTGTGGCAGATCAGGATGGAGTCGCTTCAGGACGCTTTACATATAAAACGAAAGGTGACTTTGTATTTTGGGGAACGTATTGCCGGTCCCTTTACTACGGGGTGGATAAAGCCGGTTATCTTTTTCCCTCTTGCTTCGTTAAATAACCTGAGCATTGAACAGGTTGAGGCCATTCTTACACATGAGCTGGCACATATAAAGAGGAACGACTATTTGTGGAACCTGCTGCAGCGTTTTATGGACATGATCCTGTTCTTTAATCCTGTAACCTGGGCTCTCTCGGCAGAGATCAGGCGTGAGCGTGAATATTGTTGCGATGACATGGTGCTGGGGCGGAATTCGTCATCGGTTTCCTATGCAAAAGCGTTGTTCTTACTCGAACAGGAGCGTACAGGCCATAGCTTAATAATGCAGGCAGGCGGGACAAAAAGAGATTCATTATTAAACCGTATAAAACGATTAACAGATATGGAAACAACAAAATCTACAGGAATACCTAAAATAATTGCGCTGACAGGCTTAATGGTCGGTGTGTTGTTTATAGGCTGGACAAAGCCGACGGAAAAAGTAAAGGACTGACACGCTATGTTATGCAAGCTTGCCAAGTCCGGTACCTGCGAATGCTAATGCATTCAAACTGGCGAATACATTGACATTACCTACACTGGCAATATCATCGGCCAGTCTTGACACGCTGCCCCAGGTTCCGCCAGTTCATCCTGATCTGTCAGTTCCTCCAGCTCCGCCAGTTCATCCCGATCTGTCAGCTCCGCCGGCTCCTCCGGTTTCTGCCTTGCCGGCACCGTCTTTAAATGACTCTATAAAGGCGGTTATCTTTAAATATCATAACAGTCCCGAGTTTAAAAAACACATCGCCGAACTCAGGAAGAATAGTGAAGAGATCAGGAAACAATTTGCCAGTCCCGAATGGAAGCAGCAGGTGGCTAAAAGCAGGACGGAAGCGGAAACTGCGGCAAAACACTACAATAGTCCGGAGTTTAAAAAACAGATGGATGAAATAAAAAAACAGGCCGAGGTGATCAGAAAGCAATTTGAAAGCGTGGAATGGAAGGCTCAGATGGCTAAAATAAAGACTGATGCGGCGTTTTTCGATGGACCTGAATGGAAGGCACACGTAGAAAAAATGAAGAAGCATGCAGCGGATATGGAAAAACAATTTAATTCGCCTGAATGGAAGCAAAAAATGCAGGAATTAGTGGACCACGCGAAAGAAATAGAGAAAAAGGTCGAAGAGGAAAAGATGAATCTGAAGGTTAATTAGTGTCAGTGTACGATCCAGGGTGCATAGCCAGGAACGTAGTTTACCTCACGGTTTGGTTTCGGATAATATAATCAGCCAGCTTCTCGATATCCGCTTTACTTATTGCCCCATTCCATGAAGGCATTCCCTTGTCGACGATCCCGCGAGTGATATTTCTAATGATGGATTGTCTGTTGGCTCCGTGCAGGAATTTACCTTTAACAAATCCTTTAGCAGTCGGAGTGCCCTGCATCCGGCTGCCGTGGCCGGGTATTACTGACCGGCCTGGCTGGCTTCCTTTTCACCGGCTGCATCTTTATGGCCGAACTACCTTCAGGCTGCATTCTCAGTATCATATCGTCATGGGCATCCCTCGGATGGCCTTCGCCCGGATCATGCATAGAAGTTGAGAAGTAAAGGTAGCCATCAGGGCCAGTCACCAGGGATCTTATCCTTCCATACTGATTTTTTAACATGATCAGTTGGCTGGATATTTTTT
>DALYUO010000178.1:6992-10477 GCA_031981225.1 Pararcticibacter sp. | reverse complement strand
TAACCATTAGGGGCTTGGCCCAACAGGCATTACGGGTCGATGCCGATGTGATGAAGGAATAAGACAACATCCGGATGTTAATTGAAACACCGGCTTAACAACCAAATAGTAAACTGTATTGCATGAAACCCCTATTGTTTATTTCAGACGGATGATTTCAAAAAATGGGTCGTCTAAATTAATTAAATCAGAAAATTAAAACTTAAATTTTCCATTATGGTCAACAAGTACTTATTATATCACTATACCTTCCCCGTTTCATAAAGAAAGGCCTGATCTGTACTGTTATTCAATCCATCACGGCAATATAGACAATGAACACTTAAGATAGTTCAGGAATATCATGCATGATACTCCGGGATGGCAATTTATTGTTGATTCCGGCGGGATGTTTTTGTATTGAGCTTTACTTGATATGCCTCTTTAGGGGAACGTGCCTAACATTGATAGTAGGTTATCATTGAGTTCATCCATTTTAAAATAGCAGAACCAATAATTTCTTAAAACATATCCTTTATGGTCAGGTCGCCGAAGGGATAGTGAACAATTAAATGTAGAATAAACCGGCGTTAGCCGGATAAAAGCAATTTGTATATGAAAATAGAAAACAATGTAAAAGCCTGGCGCTGGCAATCCCATTGGATATGGCTCGGGTTGATTGCTTTTTGCTTTATGCACTGTAAAGAAGATAGCGAAAAGCAGGAAGTTGGTTACGATCCGTCTAAACCGGTATTGGTCACAGATTTTTCGCCTAAGGAAGGAGGAGCAGGGAGTGACCTGGTTATATACGGTGAAAACTTCGGAAATGACCCATCTAAAATAAAAGTAACTATTGGAGGACAAATAGCCAAAGTTATCAAAGTGAGCGGTAATAATGTGTATTGTATCGTTCCGATGAAGGCTTACGAGGGAGATATTAAAGTAAGCATTCTGAATGACAACAATGAGGAACTCACCCAGGTTGCAACAAAAGAACGGTTAACTTACATAAAGAAATTCCTTGTTTCCACCTTTTTAGGGACATATTATGAAGTCGGGACTGATTACAAGGAGAAGGAAGGCCCTTTTGACGATTGCGGGGCGTTTAAGGGAATACTCTGGTTAACGTTTGATCCTCAAAATCACAATCATCTCTATTTCTCAGGTGATAAGAATAACGCCCGTTTGATTGACTTCGAAAATAAATATGTAAGTATCTTCAAAACCAATATGGCCCAGGTCTCCATGATCAATTGGCGGCTCGACGGGAACCGGGACATGATTGTTACGGAGAATCAGGGGAGCGATACCAAATATGGCAATTATCTATTTTCCCGTTCATCCAACTTCCTTCAAAGAGATCCAATTCCGGTTTATGCACGTAGTGTGAACGGTACGATGATCCATCCGCAAAACGGAGAATTATACTATTCAAAATATTACACAGCTGAAGTTCGAAGGTATGATTTCACTACTAAGGAGGATAAACTGGCGTTCACAACTCCGGACACGAGAGTATCTTTTTATATGGTTGTACATCCTTCGGGGGATTATGCCTATTTGGTCGCAAACCAAAAGCATTATATTATGCGTACCGATTATGACCGTGAAAAGAAAATATTTAAGATTCCCTATACCATCTGTGGCGTTTCAGGTACTGCAGGTTATGAGGATGGAGTAGGCACCGCTGCGCGTCTGAATAAGCCGGTACAAGGCGTGTTTGTAAAAAATCGGGATTATGAAAAATCGGGAGAAGAAGATCTGTACGATTTTTATTTCTGCGATGCGGCGAACCATGCCATACGCATTTTGACGCCACAGGCGAGGGTAAGTACATTCGCCGGACGGGGGAATAACGGTACCGATGGATATGCCAATGGAGATTTACGAAAGCAAGCTCGTTTCAACACTCCTCAGGCAATTGTCTACGATGAGGAGCGGAACTGTTTTTATATCGGTGACACCGGCAATTGGGTGATCCGGAAGATAGCTAAAGAAGATTAATGAATGAAAACCTTAACTAGACGATGAAGAAATTTATTTTATTAACCTGTATCGTGTTATTCGGAATTTCACTGGACATTCTAGCACAGGAACAGGTGATCGTAACGGGACTTATAACTGATGCCAATAAAGAACCCCTTATAGGAGTAAGTATATCCATCAGCAATATGCCGGGATTGGGCGCTATCTCCGATGTCAACGGGAAATATACTATCAAGATGCCTCCTTATCAAACTTTGGTATTTACCTATATTGGATTTGAAAAGCAGGAAATCCTGGTAAAAGAACAGCGGGTTGTCAATATTGTAATGAAAGAAACAAAAGCTAACGCGCTTAACGAAGTAGTCATTACATCGACAGGTGCTCAGCGAAAGATAGCCGTCACAGGAGCGATCACCACAGTGGATGTGGAACGGCTCAAGTCGAATCCCACCACCTCGATAGCAGACGGATTAGCTGGTGTGGTGCCCGGCATTATGGCGATGCAAACTTCGGGACGTCCGGGGAGTGTTTCTGAATTCTGGGTCCGCAGTATTTCTACATTCGGCGCCAGCAACGCGGCAATGGTATTGATCGATGGCTTTGAACGCGACATGAACGAGATAAATGTGGAAGACATAGAATCTTTTACGGTGTTAAAAGATGCATCTGCTACCGCTATTTATGGCAGCAGGGGAGCCAACGGCGTTATCCTGATTAAGACCAAACGTGGTAAAGAGGGAAAAGTGAATATCAACGCCAAAGTAGAAGGTTTTTATAACCAACTGACTAAGCTTCCAAAATTTGCTGATGGATACACCTATGCATCCATGGCCAATGAGGCGAAGACTGCCCGAAACCAGGAACCGCTCTATTCGACGACAGAGCTTGAATTACTTCGTCTTGGGTTGGATCCTGACCGGTTTCCCAATGTAGATTGGATGGACGTTTTACTACGTGATGAAGCAAAGAGTCAACGTAGTCTTCTCAATTTGAGTGGAGGTGGAAAAACTGCACGCTATTATATATCCGGAAGTTATCAGAACCAGGAGGGTATGTACAAAGTCGACAAGGCCATTGAAAAGTATAACACCAATACCAATTTCAACAAGTATACCTATCGTTTGAGCGTGGATATGGATATTACGAAAACCACTTTGTTAAGTGGCGGTGTTTCGGGTTCCTTGCGTAAACAGAATGATCCGGGGGTTGGAACGGATGCGATCTGGACCTCGCTGATGGGATATAATGCGATCATGATGCCTCTGCTATACACGAACGGGAGAGTACCATCATGGACAGGGAAGGACGACAACCTTAATCCCTGGGTTCAGGGTACCATGACCGGATACAATCAAAGTTGGGCGAATAATATTCAAACCACTTTAAACCTGGATCAAAAGCTGGATTTCATTACCAAAGGACTCCGGTTTTTGGGAAGGTTCGGGTATGACACGTACAACACTAATTGGATTAAACGCTTCAAGCGTCCTGAAGTATGGAATGCTGATCGTTTTCGTAAC
>DALYUO010000178.1:6341-6982 GCA_031981225.1 Pararcticibacter sp. | reverse complement strand
ACGATGGTGAACTGGTATTTACAAGGGTAGCCGAAGAACAAAAAATGATCCAGTCATCCGGATCGAACGGAGACAAACGGGAGTTCTTTGAATGGGAGACCCATTATAACCGCAGTATTGGGTCCCATAACCTGGGAGGAGTTTTAAAATACAGTCAGGGTTCAAAAGTATTCACCCAGAATATCGGTGACGACCTCAAAAATGGAATTTCACGCCGTAATCAGGGTTTCGCTGGACGCGCCAATTACAACTGGAAATCACGTTATTTTATTGATTTCAATTTCGGATATACCGGTTCAGAGAATTTCCATAAAGATTACCGGTTCGGGTTCTTTCCTGCCATTTCGGGTGCCTGGAATATCGGAGAGGAGCCAATTCTGAGAGACCTCGATTGGTTAAATATGCTAAAGGTCCGTTATTCATACGGAAAAACAGGGAATGACGATTTGGGAAAGGATATTAGATTCCCTTACCTGTATTCAATCGAACAGATGACAGGTGGAGGCTATCAGTTTGCGGATTTTGAGTCTTCAGAACCCGCCTGGGATGGTATGCGTTATTCGTCCATATCCTCTCCCGATGTTTCATGGGAAATCTCAACAAAAAAGGACTTAGGTATCGATTATTCATTGTTTCACGAT
>DALYUO010000178.1:1392-6331 GCA_031981225.1 Pararcticibacter sp. | reverse complement strand
ATAAGTTCAGCGGTTCTGTCGATTACTTTTATGAGCACCGTGAAGGAATTTATATGCAGCGTCAATTTCTTTCCGGAATGACGGGACTGGAGAGCAATCCTTCTGCAAACGTAGGGGAAGTAAAAGCGCGTGGATTTGACGGAAATTTGACGCTCAAACAGAAAGTGAATCAGGTGGACTTCACTTTACGTGGCAATATTACCTATAGCAAGAATGAGATTATGGAAAGAGATGAGGAGAATACAATTTATGGGTACAAGTTACAGGAAGGCCATCGGGTAAATCAGGCCAGGGGCCTGGTAGATTTAGGTCTGTTTAAAGATTACGAGGACATCCGCAATAGTCCGAGACAAACCTTCGGAGAAGTGATGCCTGGTGACATTAAATACAAAGATATAAATGGGGATGGCATTGTGAATAATGATGACATAGTGGCAATTGGGGCAACAACCAGACCAAATCTCACGTATGGGTTTGGGGCCTCAGCCAGTTGGAAAGGTCTGGATGTGAATGTGCACTTCCAGGGAGTAGGGAAATCCAGTTATTTTATCAATGGTAGTTCGGTTTATATGTTTCAGGGCGGAGACGGATGGGGGAATATATTGAATGAACTGGCAAACAGTAACCGATGGGTATTAGGAGAAAATGAGGATCCTAATGCCGAGTATCCGCGCCTCACATACGGAGATAATCCAAATAATTACCGTGCGTCTACTTTCTGGCTCAGGGATGGATCTTACCTGCGCTTGAAAACGCTGGATATTGGTTATTCCCTTCCAAAAACTTTTGTCAACAGAGCCCATCTAAATACAGTTCGCTTCTTCCTGATCGGCACAAACTTGTTAACATTCAGCGATTTCAAACTTTGGGATCCGGAAATGGGTAGTTCAGACGGGAAAAAATACCCGCTGAGTAAAACGCTGTCGTTAGGAGTATCAGTCAGTCTATAAGCAATGAATAATATGAAAAAAGTCATTATATTTTTAACCTTAACGGCGTCAATTTTAGTTATTGGCGGATGTTCAGATTATCTCGATTCGGACTATTTGTTTGATGAAAGGATGACCACAGAGGACGTGTTTACTAATCCGGATTACGCTAACAGATGGCTCGCGCGGGCATATAATTACCTGGGGAGCAATTACATGCAGGATATCAGCAGTAAGAAGGCTGTACCCTTTAATTTTGCAGATGACATGTATTTCGGAGATGAAAGTGACCGGTACATGAAATGGAAATACGGACAATACAGTGAAAGTGGTGTAAATGGCGAGAGTGATGATATATGGAATACAGCTTACCAGGGGATCCGGCAATCTTCTGTTTTTCTGAATAATATCGATATAAATAAGACGTTTACTGAAACCGAAATAGCAAACCTTAAAGGTCAGGCCCGTTTTTTAAGGGCTTATTTCTATTGGATTTTACTGCGTACGTTTGGCCCTGTGCCTATTGTGCCTGATGAAGGTACTGATTACACAAAAGAGTATGATGAATTGGCCCTGCCGCGAAACTCATACGAGGAATGTGCTGATTATCTCTCGAATGAGCTTGTAGAAGCAGCTAAGGGGCTCCCGCTTCTTTCACAAGGCATACAGGATATTGCCCGGCCTACCCGCGGCGCTGCTTTAGCCCTGCGTGCCAGGATACTGTTATTTGCGGCAAGCCCTCTGGCAAATGGGAAAGCACCGGCTGATGTAGCTGCTGCAATGGTTAATAAAGACGGAAAACATTTACTTTCAGCAACGTATGATGAATCTAAATGGGCAAAGGCAGCCGCCGCTGCAAAGGATGTAATGAATCTCGGGCTATACCAATTGTATGTATCTTTCAAAAAAACAACAGGCGATATTGCATACCCAGCAACTGTGACTCCTCCAGATGACAACGAATTTTCAAACAGCAACTGGCCTTCGGGCTGGAAAGACATCGATCCTTATGAGTCGTACCGGGCTTTGTTTAACGGAACCGTTCCTGCTTATCAGAACCCGGAACTGATCTTTACCCGCGGTCAGAACCAAGGTAGTGAAGGGATAAATATTCTTGTTTTACATCAGTTACCGCGTCTTGAAGGAAAGGGATATAATTCACATGGTATGACGCAAAAACAGGTTGACACATATTATATGAATGATGGGAGCGACATACCGGGGATGAATGATATGTACGCGGGAAGGCAGGGTTACGAAGGCCGGTATAATACGGCAACAAGGGCAACAGGATATGTAACGCAAGCTGAGATAACAGCGAATAATTATCCCGAGTTAGGGACATTGGGTGCTGGTGTAAATAAACAATTCGCACGCCGTGAACCCCGGTTTTATGCTTCAGTTTCGTATAATGGCTCTACCTGGAATCTCCTAAATGCAGACGCTTCACAGGACGAAAAGAAGAATGTACAGATATTCTATTACCGGGGTAATCCTAACGGATATAAGAATACCACATACTGGCCCCGTACAGGAGTTGGCATCAAGAAGTATGTACATCCGGATGATATCAGTAATATAACCCCCACCGGGTACGATCAAACCCGGCTGACAAAAAAAGTTGACCCTGCTATCCGTTATGCGGAAGTACTGCTGGTCTATGCAGAGGCTTTGAACGAGTTGAACGGATCGTATACCATTCCTTCCTGGGATGGCAGCCAGACATATTCCATTTCACGGGATATTGGAGAAATGAAAAAGGGCATTCAGCCTGTTCGGATTCGTGCCGGATTACCTGATTATACCGGTGATGTGTATTCCGATGCGAATAAATTCCGTATTAAATTGAAAAGGGAACGCCAAATCGAGCTGTTTGCCGAAGGACACCGGTTTTTCGATTTACGCCGTTGGACGGATGCCCCGGCTGAGGAGTCAGCGCCGGTTTATGGATATAACGCTTACGCCACTAAAACTCAGAGTGACCTTTTCCATACACCGGTTGAAACGCCCTCGTTGCCTTCTATTTTTACCCTGAAAATGTGGTTCTGGCCCATTAATTTTGCTGAACTCCGACGCAACAAACAACTGATTCAAAACCCCGGTTGGACAAATCCTGAATAATTTATTACACTTTTCGACAATGAAGAAGAATATATATATATTATTTTTACTGATAACAACAGCGGTATGCTTTGTTTCATGTAATGATGAATGGGAAGATGAGCAATTCGTACAAATGGCATCATTCAGAGCAGAGGCGAATAGTAAGGGGGTGGCACCCGCTTACTTGCGTTATAACCCGCAAGGGAAGGTGAGGTTCAACCTTCCGATTGTTATCAGTGGGTCAACACCCAATACTAAAAACCGTATTATTCATATCGGTCTGGACCCTGATACGCTGGCAAGATTAAACCAGGAACAATATGGACACCGGCAGGAGCTATATTTCAGGCAGTTGGATAGTAAATATTACAGCATGCCCGAAACGATAGAAGTGCCGGCGGGAACGAGCACCGTTACAATTCCTATCGACTTTACCCTCGGAGATCTGGATCAGGTTGATAAATGGTTATTGCCGTTGCAAATTTTAGATGATCCTTCATATGAGTATAAAGCTAATCCGAATAAACAATACCGGAGGGCTATGCTGCATATTACTCCTTTTAACGATTATTCGGGTGAGTATGGTGGTACTCTTTATAAGGTATACCTTGATGGAAACATGGACGAACCTTTGACGTTAAACACGCACAGGGCTTTTGTGGCGGACAATAAAACGATTTTTTTCTATGCCGGAACCCGGGATATGGAGTACCTGGACCGAAAAAACTATAAAATATTTGTCAAGTTTACGGATGATCAGATAGTTCTCGGCAAGAAAAAGTTGGAAATATGGAGCGATAATGCCGAAAATAATAAATTTAAGTTGGGCTCAAATCAGTCATATTACACCAAGTATGAAGAATGGGATGCAAAGCGTCCGTATCTGAAACATATTTATATCACACTGTTTCTGTCATATGAGTTTGAGGATTATACCGCCATCCCGGGACAACGATTGAAATACAAGGTAGAGGGTACACTATCCATGCAACGTGATCTGAATACCTTGATACCTGACGAAGATCAGCAAATTCAGTGGTAGAAAAAAGTGTTGTTGATATAAGGGGTTGGTCGTTTGTCGGCCAATCCCTTTTGTTAATTCAGATATAACATTTTTATGTATCGGGTTCAAAACCGGTGATTCTCCTCCTATTATTGAGCTTTAAAATTTAAAATGTACGCTATGCGAATTGTTCAACATCATTCATTTTTCATCAAATTTCTTATACTTTTTTTTACCCTTACCTCGTCCTGCGGGCGTAGTGAACCTGCTGTTCCTGACGAAGAAAAGACAGGGAGCCAAAAAGATGAAAAAGTCAACCCGGTTACTAACTTAATTGCAGAAAGTACTTATCACGCGAACGAGTTAAAAATTGCCTGGAGCAATCCTTCTGGTATAGTTTCCGTCGCGATTTCTTATACCCGGCAGGGAGATGATGAAAAAAATACTGTAACAGTCAATGTAAATACCTACGGCCAGAAAGAAAGTTCTTATCTGCTTAAACTGCCTGTGCATGCGGCGTATCAGATTACTGCTGTAGCCATCAATAATTACGGAAAACGATCAGAGAAGACGATGATCACTGCTACCCCGGCTTCGACAGAGACAGCTACTTTCACAAATCCATTATTGAGTGGTGCCGACCCCTGGATCATTAAAAGTGAGGGGACCTATTATTATACCTATACCCAGGGGGCAAGCATTGTGGTGTATCCGACAGAGAAAGTTTCGGAGCTTGGTAAAGCAAGCCCGGTAACATTATGGAGGCCCGCTTCGGGTACAAGCTATTCAAAGAACTTATGGGCGCCCGAATTGCACAAAATCAATGGCAAATGGTATGTTTATTTCGCCGCTGATAATGGGACAAATGCCAATCATCGCATGTATGTGATTGAGAATACTTCGG
>DALYUO010000178.1:0-1382 GCA_031981225.1 Pararcticibacter sp. | reverse complement strand
CCGACCCCGTTCAGGGAAGCTGGTCCTTCAAAGGAAAAATTGCCGATCCGACAGATCAATGGGCAATCGACGGAACAATCCTGGAACACAACAACCAAATGTATATGATATGGTCGGGAGGGATAGCAGGCGGTGCCCCACAGAATCTCTATATCGCCAAAATGAGTAATCCATGGACCATAGATGGCGAACGTGCACTGATCTCGGCTCCCGAATATACATGGGAAAAATATGGATCGGCCATTAACGAAGGGCCCGAAATATTAAAAAATTCGCAAGATGAAGTATTTTTGGTCTACTCAGGAAGCGGTTATTGGGTAGATAACTATTGCCTTGGAGTGTTGAAGTTAAAAACCGGCGGCGACCCTATGGTGCGTTCAGATTGGGTTAAATCAAGTTCCCCGGTTTTCGCTCAAAATTCTGCGGCAGGTGCCTATGGTACAGGGCATAACGCATTCTTTAAATCCCGCGACGGTAAAGAAGATTGGATTATCTATCATGCCCGTTCGCTTCCGAACGGGGCGGAAAACAATGGCCGCAACGTGAGGATTCAGAAATTCACATGGAATACCGACGGCACACCAAACTTCGGAGAGCCGGTGAAAATCGGACAAGATATAAAGGCACCTTCGGGAGAATAGCAGTATAAGCAGCATTTTTTTATTAAAATTGGAATATGAATAAATCCATCTTATCATTTTTTATTGCACTTTTTGCGTTTTACTCAGGTGTTCAGGCTCAGGGCACCAGAAAAACTGTATTTGTTATTGCGGACGGCATTCCCGCCGATGTAATAGAAAGGCTTGATCTTCCCAATATAAAAAAAATTATGACCGCTGGAAGTTACACGCGCATGCATGTGGGTGGCGATATAGCCGCTTATAATCAAACTCCCACCATCTCGGCGGTAGGCTACAATAGCCTTTTAACAGGCACATGGGTAAACAAACACAACGTACCTGATAATAATGTTAAGGCACCTAACTATAATTATCAAAATATCTTCAGACTATTTAAGTCGCAATATCCGTTAAAGAAAACAGCTATTTTTTCGAGCTGGCGGGATAACCGGACCAAGCTGCTCGGTTATCGTCTTCCAGAGGCCGGTAACCTTGATTTTGACTGGTATCATGATGGTTATGAACTGGACACTTTAAGGTTTAAGCATGATGCCGCCCGATCTTATATGCATAAAATTGACGAGCAGGTTGTGAATGACGCTGTTGCATCCATCAGGAAGAATGCACCAGACCTTTCATGGGTGTACCTGGAATATACTGATGATATGGGTCACCTGCACGGCGACAGTCCGGAGTTTGAAGCGGCAGTAAAAATGCTGGATGATCAAATTGGGCGACTAAACGAAGCTATTGAATATCGTA
>DALYUO010000177.1:6881-10482 GCA_031981225.1 Pararcticibacter sp. | reverse complement strand
AACAGGGGATCCAGATATCCGGAACTTTACGGATGCGTTCGGGCCTGCCTGTGAACAGGGGTACGGTTCAGTTCATCATTCCTGAAAAAAGTTTCTCTGTAAGTACGCAAACCGACGCCGAAGGAAAATTCAGTTTTAACAATCTGGTCTTTCCCGACTCGGTGAAAGCAATTGTGAGCGCCCGCAGCAATGCAAATTCAAGGAACATGATGATCATGCTTGACGGCGAAATACTGCCCGGCGCAACCTCGAATATAAATGCTCCCGACGAGATCGTGAATATTGACAGTACGCTTAATCCTTACCTGGTAAACAGTAAGAAGCTTTACAGAACGGCTATTGTTCTGAGTGAGGTCGTTATTAAAGCGAAATCGACGCCTAAGCCGAGCCATGCCGATTATCCGGCCCTGAGCGGTTTAAGCATGATGCCCGACCATCTTATTCCGGGCGACCGGTTCAAGGGCTGCCCGATGTTGCTCGATTGCTTAAAAGGCGGCACCATGGGAATGACTTTTTCTGAGGAGAACTTTTATATAAGCAGGGATTACAATTCAGGCAGCAGGGTTCCGGTTCAGGTTTTCCTTAATGGCATGCCGGTGGATGCAATCAATCTAAGTTCTGTAAATTCTGCCGAAGTGGAATCGGTGGAGATCTTCCTCCGGGATGACCTTGGCACTGTGAACCGCTTGTACAACACAAACGGCGTTTTGGTAGTGAATACTAAGAAAGCGCCCAAAGGAACTCCAATGAAACTATCTGAGTTGCAGGAGCTGTTGCCCCAGAGTAATCTGGTAAACTTCAATCCAATGGGGTATCAGAAAGCACGACAGTTCTACTCGCCTAAATATGCTGTAGCGAAAAGCGGCGTTGTTACAAACGACCTCCGCAGCACCATATACTGGAATCCGTTTGTGAATACCGATGCAACAGGAAAAGCTTCAGTGGAGTACTACAATGCCGACGGAAAGGGGCCATACAAAGCCGTTGTAGAAGGGATAGACAAGGATGGTAATTTGTACCGGCACGTTTATCGTTATACAGTTAAATAACATTAAAACATTTAAAATAGGGTTGCAGGCTTAGATGTATATTATTACTTTGCGCCAAAAGTACAGAGATTAGTGATGAAATATCTTTTTTATGCCGCGCTTTTACTTCTTCTTATGCCTTGTGGCCTCGTCGCCGGGATTGCCGAAAATGCAGATCCTGCTACGTTTACAGTAGTGATAGATGCGGGACACGGAGGCAAGGACAGCGGAACCAGGAGCGCAACGTCTTTAGAGAAAAATATAGCTTTGAAAATTGCCCTTAAGCTGAGGGATGCGTTGAAAGCAAAAGGCATCAGGGCGGTTCTAACCAGAAGTACCGACGTTTTCGTGCCCCTTTATGAACGCATTGAAAAAGCAAACGATGTAAAGGCCAGTCTTTTTATTTCTTTACATTGCAACTCCCTCCCTTATAATAAGAAAAACCGTTCGTCGATACGGGGTGTCGAAACCTACGTGTCCGGTTTTGGCCGCCTTGACGAACAGGATATTGCGATCCGGGAAAATGCGTCGATCCTGCTTGAAAAGGACTATAAGAAGAATTACAACGGATATGACCCTAAGGATCCCGAGACGATCATTCTCCTGTCGTTAATGAAAAACGCTTTCCGAACAAAAAGTATTCAGCTTGCCACTTTGATCCAGAAAGAATACCGTAAGGCCGGAAGGATAGACAGGGGAGTGCACGAGAAGAGCCTTGCTGTACTCGCCAGGGCTTCCATGCCGGCTGTGCTCACGGAGATCGGGTATCTAAGCAGTCCTGCCGAAGAAAAATATATGAATTCGGAAGAAGGCCAAGAGGAAATTTCCAACGGCATACTAAATGCAATCCTGGCGTTTAGATAGTATTCTATTTGGTAATTTCGTCTTTAATGTCGCTGATAACCAGCTTCAGAGCTGCAGACGACAAGCTTACTTCTTTAAACGACAGATAGAGCGCTATCATCAGCAAAACCATACTTATCCAGAAGGAGTACCAGGCAATTTGGTCGAGTTCGCTAAACATCAGGAAAATGCTCGCAATGCATAAAAAGAAGCTGCCGGTGCCAAAAGCCTGCATGTTGCGGATAAGATACACCCTTCTTCTGAGGTTAATGATCTGCTCTTCAAGGTGAGGCACTGTTTGACTGGCGCTTTGCTTTTTCAGGTTTCTGATAAGCCGGGCCAGCTGAATAAACTTTTCGGTATAGGCCAGCAGGATGAGCGAGATAGCGGGGAACAAAATGATCGGTGTACTGATCGCGAAAGTCATCCTTATTTCTCCTTCTTGTTTTCGAGGATTGATTCTTCGAGGTCGCTCAGTTCTATTTCGAGCGCTTCAACAGAGATCTGCGTTTCTCTGAAAGAAATCAGCAGGGAGATCATGAGCAGCATTAGACTTAAGCCAAAGGCGTACCCGGCAATGCGCTGCTGGTTATTATATAGCAGCCACATCGAAAGAACACATATCAGGAAGCCCATAATCCCGCATGCCTGCATATTCCTCACCTGAAGGATCCTTTTTCTGATGTTGCTGATCTGTCCTAAAAGGTTGGGATTCTGGTTCTCGGAGTATTGATTTTTTAAGTTCCGGATTAAGCTGGCGAGAGCGAGAAAGCGGTTGGTGTAAGCCAGAAGTAATAATGAAATCGCCGGAAATAACAAGGCCGGCGTAGTAAGGGTTAATTCCATCGCGATGGTATTATTAAAGTACAATTATACTCATTTAAGCAAGTAATGACAGAATCTTTTTTCCCCGGCTTTGAATGGCTGCTCCACCCGTTTTCATAAGAAATTCTATCTCAGCCTTCAATTCGTCGGCAATCCAGTCGTCCTTTTCTTTCAGCACATATAAAATACTCATGCAGTTGGCCTTTACAGCCACCGGAGTTTGCTCCATCGCGAGCCACTCGAAAGTCGACTCAATAATCTTCTCAAAATCAAATCCATGGGCAATCTTGTTTCTTTCAAGCAGGCTGAACAGTATCTTGGTGTAGTGCCGCTGGCTGCTGAAGTTTTTCTGGAGAGGGTACTTGTTAAGAAAGTCGGTCAGCAGCGGATCAAAGCGTTCAGGAAAGTGCTCCTGCACGTTCTCCAAAACCCACGCAGCCCTGAAGGCGATGGCTGTTTCGTTGTGAAAAGTAAGATCAAGCAGGTCGGATACAGCGTACCCTTTAAGTGTAGAAAGGTCGGATATTTTAACAGCCTTTGTTTTAACAAGTGTTTGCTGTAAAGCTTTTAGGAGATCGTCTTTTGTCATGATAAAAACATCCTAAAATAAATCTTTTTTGCGAACTGGTATATGAAATTCATAATCCCTACCTTTGCACCTCATTTTCAAAGGCATGATTACAGTATCCAATCTATCTTTACGTTACGGCAAACGCACACTGTTTGAAGACGTTAATCTTAAATTTACTCATGGCAACTGCTATGGTATAATAGGAGCAAACGGCGCAGGCAAGTCAACCTTTATGAAAATCCTGTCGGGAGAAGTAGATCCCACAGGTGGTTCGGTTAGCTTTACGCCCGGAGAGAGAATGGCAGTACTTACGCAGAACCACTATGCCTTCGAC
>DALYUO010000177.1:6443-6871 GCA_031981225.1 Pararcticibacter sp. | reverse complement strand
GAAACTGTACTGATAGGGCATAAAGAGCTTTACAGTATCATGAAAGAGAAAGACGCCCTCTATGCTAAGGAAGATTTTACAGATAAGGACGGCGAGAGGGCAGGAGAGCTTGAAAACATCTTTGCAGAAATGGATGGCTGGAATGCCGAGAATAATGCTGCAACACTATTAAGCAACCTTGGAATCAAAGAGGATACTCACTATAAATTGCTGAAGGAACTGGACGGTAACCAGAAGGTCCGCGTGCTTTTAGCACAGGCCCTGTTTGGCAATCCCGACATCCTGTTGCTGGATGAGCCTACCAACGACCTCGATATCGAAACCGTGTCCTGGCTGGAGGATTTTCTTGCAGGTTATGAGAACATCGTGCTGGTAGTATCTCACGACCGTCACTTCCTGGATACCGTTTGTACGCATATAGTAGATAT
>DALYUO010000177.1:447-6433 GCA_031981225.1 Pararcticibacter sp. | reverse complement strand
ACAAGAAGATGGAAGATAAGGTGAAGGAACTTCAGGAGTTTATCCGTCGTTTCAGCGCCAATGCATCAAAGTCGAAACAGGCAACCAGTAGAAAGAAAGCCCTCGAAAAGATCAACCTCGACGAGATTCAGCCTTCCAACAGGAAATACCCTGCCATTATGTTTAATAACCAGGGAAGAGAAGCGGGGGACCAGATCCTTCAGATAGAGAAACTCAGAAAGGTGTCAGGCGGAGAAGTATTATTCTCGGATGTAAACTTGTTAGTAAACAAAGGTGATAAGATTGCTGTGCTCTCGCAAAACAGTCTTGCCACCTCTGCATTTTACGATATTCTTACCGGAAGGGACAGCGACTATACCGGCAGCTTCAAATGGGGGATAACCATTAATGCAGCCGATATACCGAACGATAATTCATCTTATTTCGACGGAAAAGAACTGAACCTGATCGACTGGTTAAGGGAATATTCTGAAGGGGATAAAGACGAACAGTTTATCCGCAGCTTCCTGGGCAGAATGCTCTTCTCAGGCGAAGAAGTGCTTAAGAAGTGTTCCGTTCTCTCCGGAGGCGAGAAGATGCGCTGTATGTTCTCTAAAATGATGCTGCAGCAGGCAAACGTGCTGATGTTCGATGAGCCAACCAACCACCTCGACCTCGAATCCATCACCGCACTGAACAATGGCATGAATGATTTTAAAGGAACGATACTTTTTACATCGCGTGACCACGAACTTACTAACACTGTTGCCAACCGGATTATTGAGCTGACTCCAGGTGGAATTATCGATAAACTAATGACTTACGATGAATATATCAGCAGTGAGGCTATTAAACAACAACGCGAAGAATTATATTCTTTGGCATAAATGAAGAATAAATGATTTTTGGGTTGTGAAAAAAGAAAGAAATTCTTTTCTTTGCACCACCAAAACGACTCCGTAGCTCAGTTGGTAGAGCAACAGACTCTTAATCTGTGGGTCCTGAGTTCGAGCCTCAGCGGGGTCACAAAATAGCCTTCTTCGGAAGGCTATTTTAGTTTAAAGCCTTCAAATCAGTCAAATTTTCAAGTTTTTCAATACAGGTAGGTGCAGGAAAATGCAAGCCATTCGGTTACCTATTCGGTTACCTATTGTTTTTCTCGAAATTAGGTAACCGAATTTTAGCAATCTTTAGTAATTTCTTTTGAATAGTGCTAAGAACTCATGGTTAAATATTTAATTATCAACAACATGAGACTTAATGAAAATTTGTCTGTTTTATTTTGGCTTTCTAAGTCGAAGAAGTCAAAAAATGGTATGGTGCCTATCTATGTCCGCATGACTTTGCACGGGTTGAGAGCGGAGTTTTCTGGTGGTAAAAAAATTGATCCTGTTTATTGGGATGAAAAAAATGGTATTCCAAAAAAGGAATGTCCGGATTACAAGGCTATTTCCACTTATCTTAAAAAGACCGAGATTGAAATAGAGAAGCAGTATAATATACTTGCTTCCATCCATGACGTTGTTACTGTAGAAATGCTTAAGGAGGCCCTGTTTCCTAAACCAATGGAAGAAAAGGGGCTAGTCGCTGCAATAAAAATCTTCATCAGCGACTTCGAGGAGCTGGTCAATGCAGGAAAGAAATCACCCGGAACGCTGAGGCGGTATCGTCGCACGGAGCGGAATGTGGTCGCTTTTCTCAGAACCAAGTATAAGCAGAAAGATGTGGGCCTCGAAAAAGTAGATTTCTATTTTGCAGAGCAGTTTTACCGGTACCTGCTGACTAAATCAATGAATGATAATACTGCCAAACAACACGTAAAAACGGTAAAGCAGGTTGTTAAAAAGGCAGTCAATCTTGGATGGTCTCCATCATCGAGATTGACCGAGTATAAATGCGCCTATAAACATCCGCAAAGAGAGTTTCTTAGCATGGAGGAAATCTATGCTCTTTATAATAAACCTATAGCCGTTGAACGCCTATCCGAAGTGCGTGACGTTTTTATATTTTGCTGTTTTACCGGATATGCCTATGAAACAGTCTACAAGCTTCAAAGAGCTAATCTATTTAAAGGCGTTGATGGAAAACTGTGGATCCGTAAAAACAGGGCAAAAACAGGTACAGAAGAAACTGTTCCTCTGCTTCCTGTTCCGTTGGCGATTATAGAGAAGTATAAGGGCCATCCTTATTGCGTGGCAAATGACCGGTTGCTACCAGTTAACAGCAATCAGAGATTTAATGCCTATCTAAAAGAAATTGCAGAGATCTGCGGCATTAACAAGAGATTGACAACTCATATGGCCCGACATACCTTTGCCACTACTGTGACCCTTGAACAGGACGTTCCCATTGAAACAGTGAGTAATATGCTCGGACATAAGGATATTCGGACTACTCAGATCTATGCGAAAATTACCAAGCGTAAAGTGAGTAATAATATGAAGGAGCTTCAAGAAAAGCTCTTTCTTAAGAACGGCAGCTTGAAAGATCAGGATTTTTAGATACGGGGACAACCAAACTACATTGCGCAACCGCTGATTGCGCAATGTAGCTACTGAATGCCTTGTTCCAATGCTAAATATTTGCCCATCTTTTGACAAGGTGTCAAATCGATCATCAAACCCTTTCCATCTTTGAGTAAAATCAGGGCTATGGAAAAGCATCATTATTTAAGAAAACCAGTCAATCCAACAAGCGTGGCTGAATGGGACAGACTTTTAACTGTTGGAGATTTAATTGAGTTCAGGCAGCAACTACTTATGGACATTCAGCAGTTACTAAATGGTACAGGAGTTATTTCGGAAAAGCAATGGCTTAAAGCTAAAGAAATAAGGGAAATGCTTAGACTTTCAGCTGGTAAACTACACTATCTCCGAGCCAAAGGATTGATTCCATTTAAGAAATTAGGGAATATTACTTATTACAATCGGCAAAAGATCAATGAACTGATGGAATCCGGAGATTTTAGCAACAAATTCCGATCGTTATGAAGTCAGACGTTGTCCGGCACCAAATGGCGTTACATGAAAGGGTAACTTCGCAAGAAGGGTTTGGGAGAGAAGTCCCACCATGCTTTGACTTTGTAAAGATTTATTTCAATCAGAAAGGTTATGGATACTTGACGGAAAAGTTCTATGACGAACAGAGTAGGAATGGATGGAGGAATGTTAGGGGAGGAAAGATGCGGAACTGGAAGGAGGCTGCGTCTGAATGGATTTTTTACAATACATAAGAGTTGGAGAGAGGCTTGTCTGAACGTCCGTTAATACCATAAATTTGCGAAATCCTTATATACGGATCGATATTATCCCGCCAATATCTCGCAGCACGTAACCGATCGGGTAGACCCCGGAAACTGCCCCGAAGCCCCTCACAGATCCGGACGTGAGACTCGCGCCTCATCCGGCTGGCCGGATTGTTTGAACAGTGACGCATAGTCGTATTCTGGACTGGAAAGATTGTCTCGGACTGTCTCTTTGAAGGATGCTAATGCCAAGTTGAGGGCTTCAATGGGATACTGCATCCCTAAGGCCGCAAAATCGATTCCAGCAAAAGCCTGGTCAAGCCCTTCCAGATTTTCTGGACTGAAACTGGATTCCAGGTTTGTTTCATAAAATTCTACAGGATCTCTTTTTTCGTAGGTGACGTGCTGCTGTTTGAGGTATTTTGCCATACACTGCCCATGGGTCAGCTCGCGGATCCTGGTCAGATCTTCGATCGTCTTTTCCCGGTTGCCGCTCCGGCTGAGGTCGTGGATGTGCGCTTCGGAATAGACAATGTTCAGGTATTCGCGATACTGATCTAAAATCCTTTTCAGTTCGGGATGGTCATCGAGCTTGGTCAATATGTTGGTGTCCAGGTAAATTCTCATCCGCGTTTGCTTTTAGCTACTCCATTGATTGTCAGATTTTAAATATCGAAATCGAAGGTATTGACCAACTTGGGCAGCTTGATGATCTTGAATTTGGCACTATCGGCGTCTGCGACCTCAAGGAAATCAAAACCACCTTTTCCGGATTCCTCGACAAAGGATGTCCTGAAGGATTTATAGTCTTTGGTGGACATCAGTCGCTTGGCCTTGTCGAGCAGGGCGTCGAGTGAAACCTCTTTTCCGATCAGCTCCTTGCCGACCGATCGTTTGATCACGTTGATAAAATCATCATAATTATCCAGTGGGATATCCAGTTTTCCTTTGATCAGCTTGTCGCTGATGAACAGGTTGCTCAGCAAATGGTTGACAATGGCCAACAGGATCACCAGCTGTTCTGCCTTTGGCGTCTGGATCTCATGCAATGCGCTATTACCCAAAAACCTGATGGAATGTAGCCTGCGGGATTCAGCCTTGCTCAGGTATCCATTGCTGTGCAATTGATCGATTCTTTCCGCAAGATTAGCCTGTTTGATCTTTAGGTGGTTACAGGTGGCCTCGATCACCGCCCTGAAGCCTGCTGCCGTGAGCAGCAGCGAATCTACCTTGAGCGCATTGACGGTTTCCCTATAGATGCTCTTGATATTTTCCGGTAGCTGATGGAGTCCGCTGAGCTCCTCGCCCTGCTTCAGATAGGGCGGATAGACATCGGAATCCTCATAGTATTCCATTTCACCATCTTGGCCCTCCCGCATCATGAAATTGTCCCCGTACATTTTCAGAAAGGAAATATTCTCGCAGCCCGCACATTCGATGATACGGAACCGGTTTATCCACTGGAAATTGTATTCGTCCTCGGCGCCGCTGGTCTTTTTTTCAAAGAGTACCACATGCTTCCGTTCCCCTCCACAAGCCTGGCAGAAATATTTATCGAGAGTCTGATCCATTGCGAAAATTAACCAAAATATTCGGTTTTTTAAATTTGCAGGAAGCCATTTTTCTTTTGGGTTATCCTCGCCCCGGCAGCTGATCGGGCGGCCTGGTAAATAGCCGAAACAGCGTGGGTATTCCCACTGCAGGTAGAACGATCAATGTTTACCGGAAAACTGCTGAGGTGGCAAGTTATAAATCGCTTCCTGACTACACCACTGCCAACACCCGAGCGATCAGACCAGGCTCGAAATCCTCAGGTTTTTCCAGATAGTAAGCATCCTCGAACGCTCTTAAAAACCTTGCATGTTCCTTCGCTGCAGGATAATCTTCTCGATGAAAGGATATCCTCTCTCCATATACAGCCTTTACCCGTTCAAAACGTTCGGCATTTCCCCCTATATTTTTCGACAGCAGCAACTGGACTATTTTTTTCCTTTTGCACCACATCGATGCTTCCGGCTTGGTCACTACGGCATCCAGGCAGCCCAGCGCATTTTCCAGGACCCAATCCACGTCCCGGACGTTCTCAGAGATCAGCTGGGTCCAGGTTTCCGCCTTCTGATCGTTGCTGTCAAAGTTCCTCTCCATTTTCAACTGATCAAAAAACCATTGCACAAATGTCCTTGAACCCTGTCCTATACCATACTCTACCAGTTCTGATTGCCATCCCTCCATTTTCAGTATATCCAAGGGGAGTTGCTTCTCAGCCAGGCTGATGTAGTGTCCGATGTTACCGGTCTGGTTCTCCCAGGCAGAGACCAGGCGCCAATGCCACTTTTGGCCGATGGAAGACAGTCCTTTGATGATCCCATGTATTTCCGCGGACTGGGGAGCGGTGGCCAGCCATACTTTCACGGCCATATTTTTGACCCTGTCGTTCCACTTGGTATTTCTGATCGTATCGAGGAGCTCTTTTTCCATCCCATTCAGCTGGTATTCCCCAATGACGTGCATATAGGTAAGCATCACCGCATTGGTATGGACGCGATTACCAGATAGGTGTGACTTTACCGCCTGGGAAAAAAATCCGGATCGTCGATCAGCTTAAAGATGACCTGATAGAGCGGACCTGGATGGAGCAGGTGACTTTCATCTCCAACTCTGTGATAGGTTCCAAATACTTGTTCCAATGATTTTTAATAGGAAGTAAAGCCCATCTGAGATGGAATAAAGGTAAAAATGCAACCGCTATATATAAGATTGTTC
>DALYUO010000177.1:0-437 GCA_031981225.1 Pararcticibacter sp. | reverse complement strand
TAAAACTTCTGAATCTTTCCATAAATGGCAACCAATAAGCATGCAATAATTCGATATCAAACTTTAGATAAGTGTTTCAGAAATCCGGGAAGAAAGTATTTTATTGACGACCTAGTTACCGAATGCAATAATGCTATTTATGATTTTTCTGGTAGTTCAGACGGCGTGAAACGTCGTCAGATATATGATGATATAATTTTCATGGAGAGTGAACAAGGCTGGTCTGTTCCGCTAAAACGTTATAAGGAGGGTAGAAAAGTATTTTTCAGATACGATGATATAAATTTTTCTATTAATAACAGTCCCCTAAATTCTGCGGAAGAGCACCAATTAAAAGAGGCACTTCTCACCCTCTCACGTTTAAAAGGAATGCCAAATTTTGCATGGGTTGATGAAATTACGACCAGGATCAATGCTGGTTTATCCAACCACAGTTC
>DALYUO010000176.1:7011-10499 GCA_031981225.1 Pararcticibacter sp. | reverse complement strand
ATTTACAACAAGGAGTTTCATATTTACGAAGAGGCTGATCCAACAGGGACTATAAACTATAAGAAAAACAAAAAAATAGCCAGCTTTGGCAACCTGGAACCAAGGATCGCCCTTGCTTATTCGCTGAATAGTGATAATTCTATCAAGGTGAGCTACAATAGAATGAGCCAGTATGTTCATTTAATCTCCAATACCGCTTCTGCAACCCCGCTTGATATATGGGCTCCGTCTGACCAATATCTTAAACCGGAAATTTTAGATCAGGTAGCACTGGGTTACTTCCACAATTTCAAAGACGACAAGTATTCACTGGAAGCTGAGACTTTTTATAAGAAAGTAAAAAACAAGGCAGACTATATCGACGGTGCAGATCTGCTCGGAATCGATGCTGTCGAAAGAGTGCTGTTGAACGGCGAAGGAAGAGCGTATGGCCTGGAAATGATGTTGAAAAAGAATACAGGAAGGCTGAATGGCTGGGTTTCTTATACGCTATCTAAAGCGCAGCAAAGAACACCGGGCAGAAATGCCGATGAGCCTGGAATAAATAACGGAGAGTGGTACAGGGCGAATTACGACAAATTGCATAATTTATCTGTTACCGGCGCTTATTCCTTAAGTCCGAAATGGTCTCTTGGAGCTATTTTTACTTTCCAAACCGGGAAGGCCGCAACATTTCCTGATGGAAAATACCTATACCAGGGCGTTACTGTTGCTAGTTACGGAGCAAGAAATGAGAGTTCTTTGTCTGCGTACCACCGTTTGGATGTGTCTGCAACTTATACTCCTAAACCCAACAAGCGAAAAGGATGGCAGGGAGAGTGGAATTTCAGCTTTTACAATCTTTATAACAGGAATAACGCGGCGTCGTACTCCTTCAGACAGAACGAAGAGACGGGAAGAAACGAGACAAGAAGAATATCCATTTTCGGTATTGTGCCGAGTGTAGCCTACAACGTGAAATTTTAAAAACAACTATCCTACTTAAAAAAAGATAACAAAATGAAACTACTTAAAATAATGCTAATGCTATTCGTTGGACTGTTTATAACAGGATGCGAGAAGGTAATTAAAGAGGATCTTAAAACAGCAGCGCCAAGGCTGGTTGTAGATGCCTCTATTGACTGGATTAAAAATACAGCCGGCAATGAACAGAAGATCGTATTGTCGACAACCACGGGTTATTTCAGCTCTGAATTTCCGGGCGTTTCCGGAGCAATAGTTACGGTAACAAACCCATCCAGTACGGTTTTTAACTTTGTTGAAACGCCCGGAACCGGGCAATACATCTGCAATAATTTCCTTCCTGTTATCGGCCAGACTTATACCTTAAAAATCGTTTTGAACGGAGAAACCTACACCGCCTCAGAAACCTTCACCCCTGTTACTGAAATTGAAGATAACATTGATCAGAACAGCAAGGGAGGCGAGGCCGGTGATGAAATGGAGATAACATTTTACTATAAGGATGATGCCAGTCAGAACAATTTTTATCTGAACAGTATTACTCAGCCTCATTCGCCGTTCCCCGAACTGGAAGTTGAAGATGACGAACACACCAATGGTAATATAATGCAGGAGTCCTACTCGGAAGAAAAGTTAAAAGCTGGCGACCAGGTAGACATAAAATTGTACGGGATTTCAAAAAGCTATTACAATTACATGTTCAAATTGATAGTAGCTTCCGGTAATGATGGCAACCCTTTCCCTACAATACCAAGTGCCGTTCGCGGAAATATTGTCAATCAGACCGATAATAATAATTATGCTTTTGGGTATTTCAGGCTGGCAGAAGTTGCTACTAAAAGCTATACGATCAAATAACTAAATTTTGTGAGCGGAATAAAGATCGCAGTTATTCGCCAGGTCAGAATTCCGCTCACTCAGTTATGTTTACACTTAATCAGGGTACCAAATTCAGGCAGTGGGCAACAGCCCGGCTTCGCGAGTACCCTGTGAAAGGTTTTACCATGAATGATGAACTGTTGAACCAGTAGGGAGGTGGTAACTATTTTGATGTGGAGATTGGAGTGCGAAAGATGCTTGGCGCCACCGTATTGCAGCTCCTATGGCTTATTGGCTAATGGATCTTTGGGTGCAGAAATTTTCCTTCCGATTTTTTATACCTTTACCTATTACTAACCCAACAGGCAGTATGAAATTCAAATCCGATACCGATATCCTCTTTGATGTGTTCATATTTGGACCTGTACTGATACTCCTGATGCCGTTGTCAGAAATAATCAAAAACATCAACGGCAAGTCAGCAGTTCTTTCGCTGATCGTTATTTTGGCGGTTATTGCGTTGCTCATGTGGGTACGGTTCGGCACGTATTACGTTATTAAAGATTCTCAGTTGTTCTATCGCAGCGGGCCAATAAGGGGATTGATTGACATTCAATCAGTTCATACATTAATCAAAAACAAGACCCTCTGGGTGGGAACGAAACCAGCACTGGCGAGGAAGGGAATTATCCTGAAATATAACAAGTACGACGACATCTATATTTCACCCAAAGACAAAGAACAGTTTATTGCAGAACTTTTGAAAAGAAACAATAATATACAAATTGCGGAGTCTTAATATTAAATTCATTTTTCGGATAAAACAATGCTTAACGACACCTTAAAAACAATATACATTAGAGACCTTGCTAAATTGAAACAGGAGCTGGAATTATATAAGAATGAAGATAACATCTGGAATATCAGCAAGGATATTTTAAATTCTGCAGGAAATCTAAGCCTTCATCTCATCGGAAACCTGAACGCGTATATAGGAGCTGACCTGGGAGGGACGGGCTACGTAAGGAACAGACCCGAAGAATTTTCACTGGAGAATGTCCCCCGCCAGGAATTGATCAGTAAAATAGAGCGCACTATCGGGATGATTGACGCGGTGCTCCCATTGCTTACTGAATATCAATTAAAAAGCGAATACCCACAGGTTGTTTCTGTTGGCAAAGTATCAACTGAATATTTTCTCGTTCATCTCGCAACGCATTTAAACTATCATTTAGGACAAGTAAATTATCATAGGAGGCTGCTGGATAACTGATGTCTTAACCGTGAAATTCCACTCTCTTGCATAACTTCAACCCATTCGGGCGATAAGTTCATGTCGATTAAAATTCTCATGCCCTGGCAAGCGGAACCTCAATTTCTTCAGAACGCCAGGCAGCATAAGAAAGAGCCTCGCTGAGATCTTCAAACTCCATATATGGGTACATTTTTAGAATCTCTTCAGCAGTGTATCCAGATGCAAGTAAACCAATTACTGTACCAACTGTAACCCTTAACCCTTTGCCGGGCGACACGGCAATAGCTAAACTGGCGGCTTCCATCTATGAACAAAACGGAATTGTAGCGGCAGTTTGTCACGGCCCTGCAGGTCTGGTAAATATAAAATTGAGCAATGGCGGTTATCTGGTCAGCGGTAAAAAAGTAAATGGTTTCAGCAACGAGGAAGAAGAAATCGTGAAGCTAACGAA
>DALYUO010000176.1:4451-7001 GCA_031981225.1 Pararcticibacter sp. | reverse complement strand
AGACAAATTAAAAGAACGTGGCGGCGTCTACGAAAAATCGGCCCCCTGGCAAATACACGTTACAACGGACGGGAGATTGATTACTGGTCAAAACCCCCAATCCGCAAAGTCTGTAGGAGAAGCCATTGTAGCAGCACTGAAGGTTCACGAATAGATAACGTAAGGAACTGCAATACTATATCTGCAATGCAAGCTGGTTTTGATAATTATTCTGTCGGTAACTTGTTTGAGTTTCCCCCGCTATTCCAGTCTTTTTCCCGGCGCCAGGAAGTCGAGAACGATTCTATTAAAAACTTCAGGGTCTTTTAGCGGAGCATAGTGGTCGCCACCCGGTATGATTTTGAGCCGGGAATTCTTAATATGAGAATGAATTAACATGGTGTGCTGTTTCTTCACTACATCAAATTCACCTGCAGCTACCAGTACAGGTGCGGCTATATGCTGTAACGCAGTATCGTCTATATGCGGTTCTGTCAAAACCAGATCAGCCAGTCGCATTTGATTTTGAGACTCCGGATCGGGTAGTTTCATTAAGCTATCCCTGCGATTTTTAAAGTTTTCGATAACGTCTTCTTCTATAGCCTCGGGGCCCGGAAACAGGTTTGCGCCCATGCATTTGTGGAGATTGATATAGCTTGACGATCTTTTCTTTTGTTATAAAACTGTTCCAGTCCATCTTCACGCTTCGATAGCCACCAGCTGAAAAGAAAATTGAATCGGTGTTAGCAATGTCGGTCCCGGGGTAGGAAAGTGAATATTGACCCACAGAATCAGAAACTGTGCCTACGGGTTTGTTCTTAATTCCTATGCTTACATAGGACAGTGGCAAACCACTTTGGCCATCAATGGTTACTCCATTTACTATTTTGGATTGGGCTTGAGCACCTCTGCTCATGAGGTGCAGCACAGAAATAATAAGGAAAATGACCTGAAGGGATCTAAGTAACAGCATAGGTTGACACATGAATAGCAGGATTGACGCCCAAATATTATTAAACAGAGAATAGGAATAAAAAAATTAACCTTATTTAACATCCAGGGTTTTAAATGGATATTCCGGAATGTTGAACCCTCAAAGCGGTTGTACCAGAGCGTTGCAATGTTGACATAGAAAAAACTGGCCCGGTTCTGATTGTGATTTGAGAATCCTCCGTAATGCTATCGTAATGCTGTCGTACATCTTCGATCGGCAGCGAGTTTATACGGCAGGATTACGGTAGCCTGGCGGTGGCAATGTTGCAGGGGGCTAAAGAGTGCCCGTTACAAGAAATAAAGAAGTCGCCATTCATATGCCCAAAAAGAAAGATCGCCTTAGGTTTATAGAAGAAATGATTGCCAGATTTCCTCAAGTGAAGGAAGAGATTCTTGACGAAGATTGTGCCGGGTCAATAACCTTGCAAATGGGAGTCTTCTGAGGAACACAAGGAAAAGCTGCTCCTTGTGCACCTCATTTCCGAATACGAAAAAGAACGATGGGGTCTTCCTGATGTTTGTCCTGTAGAACTAATTAAGATAATCCACTTGAGTTCATCTACCCCAAATGACTGCAAGCAAGGTAGTTTCCTCCCTTTGGAATTTTGATTTAAAACAAAAATTTCCTATTTTTGATATGTGAAACGCACAAGATCGCATACCAAAAATGCAAAGCAAAAAGCATCTTTTGTAAATCCTTTTATTCAAATGATTGAGGATAAAAAGAAGATTGCTCAGGCTATCGAAGAGGGGAAATCGCTTTCTACTCTTAAAGAGATTACTTTTGCCAAAACTTTATGATTTAATCCCAGACGGAGAGGGATATAAGTTTACTAACAATGCCGGAGATAAATACTCCGTTTACATAACAATTTATAGTTTACTTGATCCCGAGAATACAGAAGGTCCAGGGTATATAGAGGTTTATATGCTTGGTTTTAACTGTAAAAGGTTCGATCCTAAATCAGCTCATCGTTTTGATGCAAGAACTAAGGGGACAATCTTAAGTATTTTTAATGAGTTTATGAATGCGAATCCTGGCGAAGCGTTCGTTTTTATATGTGACAACACAGATGGACGTGCAAGAAATCGTAGAATTACTTTCGGACGGTGGTTTACTGAAAATAATACCGATTATGAAAGGCACCATTCCCATATTAAATATGGAGAAACGCATTGGTATAGTTCATTAATTGTTAAAAGTAATAATCCGGATAAAGATGAATTTCTGAAGGCTTACAAATATACGCTCAAACAAACCGTGATTGGTTCAGATGCAGAAGAGCTTTAGCGTTTTATATTGCAGAAAAATAAACCTGCACTAATCAATCGTAAACAACCAACCAAATGAAACCACTCTTAATCCTCCTTACTTCACTTTTTTTCTCTGGCTTCGCTCATGCACAGGGCAAATATGTCATTAAAGGGCATATTGCCAGGCTGGAAGAGGGCACTGTTATCTCCTTAAACCGCCTCGACGGAAATGTCTTCAGTGTTATCTCGAACGATACTGTAAAAGCCGGGAAGTTTACCTTTTCAGGTACTACAGACGAGAAGACGCAGCTGATGATCATGGGA
>DALYUO010000176.1:0-4324 GCA_031981225.1 Pararcticibacter sp. | reverse complement strand
GCAATATCGCCGAACAGAAGGAGTTGAACCGGTATACCATGGCGTCGAAAAAGTATATGGAAGAGATTCAGATGCTTTCGGCGCAGGAAGGGCCTTTTTTTCAAAGGATCGAAAAGGTCGAACCTGAAGAAAGAAAAAAGATCAGCCAGTCGGTCGATTCTTTGCGCCGGAAGTCTGACTCGCTGCGCATTCTCGCGTACAGGCAGGACCTTCAAATTCTTCAACACTCTGCTGTTTCCGAAATCTGGATGAGCAAGCTGGGAGATCTGGCAGCAGACGTGAAGTATAATGATAAAAGTTCCTTTCGTGAGCCGGTTTTGAAGTTGTATAATAAGCTCACTATAGAACAGAAACAAACGGATCAGGGCAAGGAAATCGGGAATTACCTTTATCCTCCTGTGGTAGTGAAGGTGGGCGAGCTGATGGCCGACACTGTCTTTCATGATTTAAGCGGGAAAGAGCACCGTCTCAGCGATTACAAGGGCAAGTACCTTCTGCTAGATTTTTGGAGCATGGGCTGCGGCCCCTGTATTGCGGCCATGCCTGAGCTGAAAGAGGTCTCTAAAAATCAGAACGACCTCTTTACTGTAGTCAGTTTGAGCGTGGATACTAAAAAGAAGATCTGGCAGGAAGCCTCTGAGAGAGAGAAGATCAGTTGGGTCAACCTGAGCGACGGAGCAGGTATGACAGGAATAGCCGCCCGGTATGGAGTGACGGGGATACCGCACTATGTTGTTATTTCACCTGAAGGGAAAGTGTTGGATACGTGGGTGGGTTATAGCAAGGGGGCGATCGGGGAGAGGTTGAAAAAGTTTAGTGGTGTGAATTAGGGGAGGCTTGCCTAAATCTTCACCGTGCTTATCGCATTCTCATCTCCGGCCATATCAACGAGGATGAGCGCGCCCCTATAGCTTACTAATGACATACGTGATGTTGTTCTATTGGAAGCATACTGAAACGTTACAGTACCTGTGCGTTTTATCAATTTCGAGGTCCATATAAAATCGAAACGTAAAACTATAAGGCTTCTATCTCTTCGGAGGAGAGCCCGGTACTTTTTGAGATATTCACAATAGGAACGCTCAGTTTCTTGAGCTCCCGTGCTATATTACGTTTCTCTTCCAGGATTTTTGCTTCGGCTTTAGCACGTTCTTTCTCCGCCCCTCTTGCTTCAGCCTGCTCCACAGCATAATCCATAGCATTCTTGTTATCCCATCTGGCTTTTAAACTTGCATCGTATAACATCTTCTCCTCCTTTGGTAATTTACTGTATTCTGCTATATGAAATAAGGATTCAAACACCGAGTGACTCAGAATTGCTGGTATCCGGTTAAACCGGCTGAGGTTTTTCAACAGGTACAACCACCAGTCAAGATCTGTTTCCAGCTCAGCCTCTCCTTTTACAAAGGTACTCAATTGAATAAATGTAAATCCTAATTTATCGTAAAAAACTTCTCTTGTATCGCTGTTGCACAAGCAAATATCATGCAGATACCCGTTTTTCTCGTGTTCTGAGATCCTGAAATCTTCCAGCAAGGCCACCAGGTATACTTCATCAATATTATATTTCCATTCGCTGCGCTTACCTTTTGGGGCTTGCGCTACAATCAGTTTGGAGGTATAAAACAGCGCTCTTTCCCTGAAATGTTTCTGCTTGCTTCGCTGCACTTCGATCAGGAAGCGCTCTCCGGCATCGCCGGTACATAAAAGATCGAAAACTACGCCTCCCTCGTATTCGGTTTCCCCGGGATGTTCGTTTTCATTGTAAGTGAGATCGGTAATGATCTTGCGTCCTCTGAATACCTGGTTAAGGAAATGGATCAGGAGTTTCTTACTGCCTCCTGAACCAAAGATCCGTTTAAAGGCGACGTCAATGAGAGGATCGATATAACGCCCCTGCTGAACTTTGCTCATTTTTAAAGTTTGGTACCACAAGGTAATGTGAATGAGGTTGCTTTACAATTGATCTTCGTCACTATTGATCTTTTTAAGCTTTGACCTCGCTCCCGCATTCTCCATTATTCTATAGATGAACAGCGTTATTTGGTGTTAGCTTTCAGCGTTTCATTAGAAGTTTTCTTTGAAGGAAATGGGTGTTTTCTAACATGTGCTTATGGGGCGCCGGTTTGTAATCTACTCTGTTAAATATCTTTCAGAATAGGTATTCAGGTTCGTTAACAACATTGAATCCGATAAAAAGAACTTTTGGCTAACATTTCTTTGTCTGGTTGATTTGAAAAACTCGATTAATAATGTCAGTTCATCTGAGTTTAAGGAAGAGTAGGCATTATAGACGGATACCTTTTTAAACTCATCAAAGTTGATACTGTTTATTTTTTCGTTAATCTTAGCCGTACTCCAATTTTTCGTTTGTCCTGCAAATTTTATTCTTGAAGTGCAATAGGCGGTAAAAAAATCTTTTAGTCCACTCGTGTTCACCAGCTCGTCGATAAGTTTGCTGTTTTGCTCAGACGGCATTGCCATTGCGGGAGGCGGGCCTTGTGCCAGAACGGATATAGAACTAGTAAGAAGTGTTATCAGGAGAAGTGTTTTTATCGATTTCATGGTTGAAATTATTGAACTAAGGTACTGAAAATAGCATGAGTTTGAAGAGTGAATAATGAGCTACTCGAGCCTGTATTTAGTTCCAAAGTTCTTGTCGTCTGTAATTATATGATACTTAATGTTAAACCTGTTTGCCACAAAAAAATATGGAATCATTTCAGCTACCAGTGAATTGGAGAAGAATAACAATTCACTGGCTTTATTCCAGCCGGCCTTGAGTACATAATCGGAAGACCGGTCGCCTATAAAAAAGTTTCCATACTTCGGTATTTTATTATTCTTTTTAATGACCGAAATATGCAAAGGTCCATCGTTATGAATACTATTATAACGGTAACAGGCTAACACGTATTTGCCATCGGGAGAAGGACTCTGTGAAACTATATTAAGAGTGTCTCCGGAATTGATATAATCAAAAGGAGACACTTTTACCCTTATTCCGTTCATGGTTGTATCGGGCATATGAGCCTTTACTCCCGACCGGATAGATTCCATAATGTCAACTTTAGCTGAAACTGTGTGATTATCTACCCATTTTACATGCAGATATTCCTGGGGCAGTGTAAACTGTGACAGGTCCTTGTTAATGTCCGCACGCTTCAAGATTGCGGTTCCGCGACGACCATATCCAAATGCTCCCAAATCAATAGAGTAATCAATGGACACCATTACGCTATCAGGGGAATATGAACGGAAGTTTTCTACGAAATCCTCATCCTTGGTGTAAATTTCCTTAGTCCTTTCGTCGAACAGGCAAGCACTGGCTAAGAACAAAAAGATAAGGAGACACAGAGATCTGCAGGCCATTTTATATTGAATTTATAGCTAATATCCTGAATAGTTTAATAAGTTCCATTTATATTTAACTCAATGATGCGAAACGCAATTTGGGTATTTGTAATAACATTGCTGACATCCTGTTATTTTGAGGCTTCTATACAAAAGAAGGCCGGTTACAAGAAGTATTTTGATGATGAAACCTGGAAACTGTACCAAACAGCGTTAAATCAAACCGGGCAACGGGATTTCCAAAAAGATATACAAGTATATACGCAGGTAATACACAAGTCGAATGGCAGGTTGAACAAAGAAATGCCTGTTATTCTAAATCCGTATTTTCACAGAGCCCATGCTTATTACAGTTTAGGGCAGTATAAAAAGAGCCTGGATGATTACGATAAGGTTCTTACTGATACCACAACAATGCCGGAAATATATATAGAGAGGGCAGATATTTTCCGGATGTTAAAAGAACCGCAAAAAGCGCTGGAGTCATCCAATGTCGTGCTAAATAAACTTGATCCTAAGAACGCCACAGCCTTGTATGTACGCGGTTTAACTTATCTTTCACTTAAAGATACCGTGTCCGCGTGCAATGATTTTAGCGAGTCAAAGAAAGCTGGTTTTAATAGCCGGGCGTTTGAAGAGTTCAGTTCATTTTGTTGCATAAAGTAGACGCTGTTGTGGGTGACAACAAGAATAACACCTTTGAAATAGGTTTAAGTCTCTCTTAATTCACGCCCAAAATAATTTGAGGAAATAAAACATACATGATTGGGGGTGATCACCAACAGCAATGAATCCGGTGCTTTTCAGCAAACGGCATTTTTGTGCCAATAAAAGAGAGGTGAAAGTTGGTAAAAAACCTGTAGAATGCCTGACCAATCCCTGACCAATCCCTGATCTCGTCAACATCTCATCAGACTCTTGTCAGCATCATGTCAGACTCTCGTCAGACTTTAGTCTGACATGATACTGA
>DALYUO010000175.1:9806-10557 GCA_031981225.1 Pararcticibacter sp. | reverse complement strand
TGTGATCACCACCCATTATTCGAACCTGAAAGTTTTTGCCAATGCCGCCGAAGGGCTTGAAAATGCTTCGATGATGTTTAATAATCTTGAGATGCAGCCTTTGTATATTCTTGAGATGGGAAAGCCCGGCAGCTCTTACGCCTTTGAAATTGCTCAGAAAATAGGATTACCTCCGCACGTGCTGAATGCTGCGAAAAGTAAGATCGGAGTACATCAGAAACGGGTCGACACGCTGTTGGTAGACCTTGAACGGGACAAGAAGGAGCTGCTCGAGACCCGCGTAGCGGTAGAAAAGCAGCAAAGGCGGGTGAATATGCTGATGGAAGAGAACGAGAAGCTGAAAAGCTATCTCGAAGAGAACCGTAAGGCGATCTTAAAAGATGCTAAGAAGGAAGCGCAGAGTATCATTCTCAATGCCAACAAGCTGGTTGAAAATACTATTTCTGAAATAAAACAAAATAAGGCTGATAAGGAACACACTCAGCAGCTCAGACAAAACCTGCGGAAGGAACTCGAAAAGCATGTGGAGAAGAAGGAGGTTCAGGTTAAATCTGTTGAAGCTGCGCCGACAGAACTAGCTGCCGGCGATTGGGTGAAGCTGACAGACTCTGAAACGATCGGACAGATCATTGATATTACAAAAGAGAACGTGATCCTCGCAATTGGCGATCTCAGGTCGGTGGTGAAAAGGAAGCGTGTTCAAAAGATTGCAAAGAAAGAAGTCCCTAAAGAGATACGCCGCTCGTACTCC
>DALYUO010000175.1:9202-9715 GCA_031981225.1 Pararcticibacter sp. | reverse complement strand
GGGGGAAGAAGCGCTGTATGAAATTGAAAAATATCTCGACAAGGCGCTGATGATGGGGTTTTCAAACCTCCGTATCATCCATGGAAAAGGCGATGGCATCCTCAGGAAACTTGTTCGCGATTATCTCCGGAAATACTCACACGTTTCCCGCATGGAAGACGAGCACCCCGACCGTGGCGGCGACGGCATTACGAATGTATTTCTTTAAAGTTTTAAGTAATAAGTTTTAAGTAGTACGTTTACTTTTGAATTTTTGGCCTCATTACAAGTACTTACAACTTAGAACGTACTACTTAAAACTCTACGTAAAGTCTATTTTCTTGTTCTCGCCCTCTACATGGGGCTTTCCGGTAAGTGTATTTTTTACGAGCGATATAATCTGCGATACCAGGAGGTCTGGCGTATCCCAGTACTCTGCTTCTTCAGGAACGATTTTTAAAAGACAAAGATTGGGGTCGGTCTTTCCATAAGGAAACCACACCTGGTAGCGGTCACTCCAAAGCTGTTCTATTT
>DALYUO010000175.1:7509-9192 GCA_031981225.1 Pararcticibacter sp. | reverse complement strand
TATGTGGGGGAGAAGCGCCACGACAGAAAAATGTTTCATTCCTTTTTTGGGGGATGGACCTGGAGCCCGGTACATCCTTTCTCTTTCCTTCATATAATAAAAGAAAAAGGACAAGGCAAGTTTATGGTAAAAAGCGAGTTTACGGCTGATATCCCACGGGTCGAGCTGATTGGAATACAGGAAAATCTAAAGAATTCCGATTCCACGGAGCTGGAACGTTTCCGGGAATCTTTTGATGCGAACATCCATATGAGCCCGTCGTCTTCGATTTCGAAGGTGTACATAGGCCGGCTTTCGAGTTTTCCCGCGGCATCGCTGGTAGTAAGCATAGCAATCTTGATGTGGCCTATCTTGTCGGATAGTTCTCTCGCTTTTTTTATGAATTCTATTTCTTCCAGCTGGCCTTTAACCGTCGTTGCAGTGAGTTTTGTCATGGTAGTAAGTTTTGCATAATTAGAATACGCAAAGGGCGGTTTTTGTTTAGGGAAAGTTGATATTCAGTATCAAGTATCTAGTATCTAGTATCTAGTATCAAGACAAAGCAACATATTCTCGCTTGTCTGCATTGGCATAGAAAACTTACAGCCGCAATCTCTTGATACTTGATACTAGCTACTAGGTACTAACTACCAGACACTATTTCTTGTCCGAATGTCCGAGGCTTTTATCTGGTGCCACTACGTCGCGTACCAGCTGCTTCAGCTCTTTAATTTCAGGAAAGCGGCTTTCCGTTTCGCGGTCAAAAACGGGCGTTTCATTTACCCTGATCTGGTAGGTTCCGCTAACGTCACTGGGCTGCAGCAAAACGCCGTGCAGCTCCTCCGAAAAAGTAGTGAGCAGTTCCTGGGCCATATAGGCGGCGCGCAGCATCCAGCCGCAGCGCGGGCAATATTCGATTGTTATCTGTGGTTTCATAAGCTGCTAATTGATGATTGTTAAAGTATTGGCCGTTAAACGAAGATATTCATTCTGCAGCTCGTGGACATACTTTATGATACCCGAATCTACGTGCTCAAGCCTTCCCCCTTCGTTTTCTGCGAGGTATGAAGCTAAGCCTCTGCTATCAGACCAAACCGGGGAAGAACCGCCGGGAATATAACCGGCTTTAGTCAGCCATTCATCTGATACTGGCACAGGCGTTATTTCTACAGGTTTAAGCCTGAAAAGGTATCCTTTACGAGGACTGATCATTTCGCAGATAACGGTAGAATGCTGGATCTCCTGCACGAGAAGCAGCCCTTCCTGGTTCTCTCTCGGCTGCACTTTTATCAGGTTGCCCGGTTTTAACTCGTTAATATCCATCGTCCTTTATATACAGAATAATTATCTCAGGGCATCAAAGCCATCTTTTACATCAGACCAAAACCTGTCCAGTGCAAAGATACGGGGTTTAAAGAAAGAAATAAGCTTTGGCCAGTCATCCTGATTAAAAACGTTTACGTCAGGCAACAGCGAATAGATCCTGCTGATGGTTTTGTTATTGTCGTCTTTATCATGAAGCTGCCATTCCCACTCTTCGCCAAGGTATTCGTGCAGCAGCGTTTTAAACTCCAGAAATTGTTCAAAGAACAGCTCCTGGATCCCTTCATCCACATGGGTGATCTCAATGGCTATCCATGCTTGCTTTTTATCGGCCTGCATTCTGAAATACACATGTTTCAGTCCCGTTTTATAATTTACCCA
>DALYUO010000175.1:6146-7492 GCA_031981225.1 Pararcticibacter sp. | reverse complement strand
TTGTTTTTAACCCTTCAGCCGAACGGTGAGGAGAGACATATTGTCCAAAAGTAGTCCAGAAAGCCTGTTTTATTTGCGAAGCCTGTTCTCTTGTATACATTCAATAGAAGTATTTAAATGAATATTTAACACCGCTTTTACTCCAAAAGTATCATTTTGCTTAATATAGATCGACGCCTTTAGGGCGTTTTAAGAATTTTTATTGATGATTACCTTGCGACTAACCATTATCTGACCAACAAGTCACCCCCTTGCAGTCCCCCTGCTCAGTCCTCCGGCGAAACAAAGGGAGCGCATCGCCATTTCCGCAACCAACATAGGCGGAATGTCGAAGCAGTTCCGAAGGAGATGGCTTCCCGGTTAGAACATGGTCACTTTACAATAGATCCCCGGTTTCGGTACGATTATACATACTTAAAATTATTGCTTATTTTAGCTGGATATGTATTCAAATCGTTACGTACTGATAATAAGCAGACCGTCCTGAGCCTTTTATTGTTATTACACCGTAATAAAAAACGTATATGTCTGTTTTCTTTCTAAAGAGCCGGTAAAAAGGCTGATATTTGTAGTTTCTAATTGTCGAATTAACCCAATATGAGAAAAATTGTCTTGTTTGTATTAGTAGGGCTCTTAAGCAGCACCCTTCACGCACAAATATTAAAACCTGTAAAATGGTCGTATGCCGCCAAACGTGTTAGTAAAACCGAAGCAGTAGTATTAATTAAAGCTACTATAGAAAATAGCTGGCATATCTATTCGCAGCACGTAGGAGAGGGGGGGCCAATACCCACCAGTTTTACATTCAGTCCGTCTAAAGCATACACCCTGCAGGGGAAAACCATCGAACCAAAACCGGTGAGTAAATTCGAGAAGACGTTTAATATGAATGTAAGCTACTTTGAAAAGTCTGTAGTTTTCCAGCAGAGGGTAAAGCTCAATGCTGCTCAGGCGGCCGTAAAGGGCAAGCTTGAATTTATGGCATGCGACGATCATCAGTGTCTTCCTCCTGAAGAAGTTGAGTTCAGTATCCCTGTAAAATAATCGTTTTACGGATGAGATTATTACGATATTTAGTTGCCTTTATGCTGTTCGCGGTTATTTCTGTAGGCATGGTACAGGCACAGGATACAGCCGGAGCTATCCCGGTGGATGATATAGAATTTACGGATATCGCTGAAGCTCCTGCCGATGGTACGGGCAGTGCGGTGGCCGACACGGATACTGTTAAGGCTGCCAAAGCAACGCAGGCGGTGTCTGCAATCAATGCTGCTGCAGATAAATCAACAGAGCAGCAGTCGCTCTGGCTCATATTTATTGCAGGTTTTGCCTGGGGGCTGGCGGCT
>DALYUO010000175.1:0-6136 GCA_031981225.1 Pararcticibacter sp. | reverse complement strand
TCCATTGACGGTCAGTTATTTTACGAAGAGCGCCGACAGCAGGAGGCAGGCAGTAAGTAAGGCCATTCTATACGGCATTTCCATTATAGTTATCTATGTAGTATTTGGATTACTTATAACGGTAATCTTTGGGGCCGATACCCTGAACGATCTCTCTACAAACGGAATATTTAATTTTGCTTTTTTCATCCTTCTGTTAGTGTTCGCGGCCTCGTTTCTGGGTGCGTTTGAAATAACTCTCCCATCATCATGGGCCAATAAGCTCGATTCCAAGGCGGACAACAAGGGGCTGTCGGGGATTTTCTTTATGGCAGCTACGCTTGCGCTGGTATCTTTTTCGTGTACAGGGCCGCTTATTGGAACCCTCTTAGTCCAGGCTGCCAGTATGGGCGCCCTTTTGGGGCCCGCGGTCGGAATGTTTGGTTTCTCTCTAGCGCTGGCTATTCCTTTTGCAGTGCTGGCTATGTTTCCATCTATGCTTAAGTCGCTACCCAGATCGGGCGGATGGCTCAATAGTGTGAAAGTTGTACTAGGATTCCTCGAGCTTGGTTTTGCACTGAAGTTCCTTTCGAATGTTGATCTGGCCTACCACTGGAACTGGTTCGACAGAGAGGTATTCCTTTCACTCTGGATTGTTATCGCCGTGATGATGGGCTTCTATCTTCTTGGTAAACTAAAGTTTGCACACGATACAGAATTAAGCTTCATATCTATTCCCCGCATCTTCTTGTCGGTTATAGTATTTGCTTTCGCCATTTATCTGGTGCCCGGGTTATGGGGAGCTCCGCTTGCATCTGTTTCGGCATACCTGCCGCCTCAAAGCACGCAGGATTTTGGCGGCTCAGGACAAACGGAAAAATCTGGTTCGAAGCATAAATATGCCGATCTGTTCCATGCACCTTTAGGGCTCGATGCATTCTTCGATTACGAAGAGGGAATGGCCTATGCTAAGCAGACAGGTAAACCCGTAATGATTGATTTTACCGGACATGCCTGCGTGAATTGCCGTAAAATGGAGACTACGGTATGGCCTGATAAACAAGTGCTCAGTCGCTTGCAAAACGACTACGTGCTCATTCAGCTATACGTTGACGATAAAGGTGAGCTTCCTGCAGAAGAGCAGTATGTTTCGAAGTTCAGCGGAAAAAAGATTAAGACGATCGGTAACAAGTGGAGCGATTTTCAGGCGTCGAAGTTCAATGCAAATTCACAGCCTTTTTACGTGCTTCTTGATCATTCAGGTAAAGTATTAGTACCACCAGTGGGTGCGGATTACGACCCCGCCAGCTATCTTAAATTTTTAGACAGCGGGCTTGCAGCATTCGGCAAGAAGTAAGAACGATTGAAAAAGTAGGCTTCGGATAACAGTACAGCGACAGCTGAGAGAGTGCTAAATGGCATTTTTCTTTAAAAACAGCGTCAATATTGTTAAAATGTTGAAAAAAGAAGAAATTTTCTCTTTGCGGAGATAAGTACTTATTCGTTTAAAAATATATATTTGCTGCAAAAGATTTAACATTATGGAAAAATTTAATCAATTAAAAGAGCTTGTAGCTTCAATGGAAGCAGATGCAGACAAATTTTACAACAAGAACAGCGGCGCTGCAGGTACCCGTGTTCGCAAAGCATTACAGGAAATTAAGACCCTGGCACAGGAAATCAGAAACGAAGTAACTGAAATCAAGAATAAAGAAAAATAATTGTTTTCTTATAGGTATAGGCTTTAAGCCACCAGAAACGAGAAGCCGCCTCATTATTAACAATGAAGCGGCTTCTTTTTTGTAGAACGAATATGGAGCTGCATTGTATTTACCATCTTTATCTGTAAAGACGCCTGCTTAAATCTTCATTTATTAATGAACCGCAGGGTATGGAACTAGCGCTAGAACCCTTTGCAAGTGCTCTCCGGTAACTTTACTCTTTCCCTTAATAATGTTTGCTCCATTTTTCGGGTAACAGTAATGACCTCGCCATCATAAGTGCTTTTAAAATCGTATGATTTTCCCAACTGCAAATCTTTGGTCACAAGTTTTCCTTTATCCATATATCCAAGGTACTGATACCCCGATGTACCTGATTCCCGGTAGAATATATACATCGATGGCCTGATATCCAGGTTAGGATTGGCAGGGCAAAAGCCGATAAATTCCAGTGTTATTTCAACTGTTTGAATATCGGGGATGGCGAGGGTGACGGGTTTATCAACGCATGATTCTATCCATGGGCTTTCGGCGATAACAGGGGGAAGACTGGTTCCCGAGCCTGAGTTTTTCCAAAGATCGAATGCTGCAAATTCAAATATCCTTACCCTGGTAGTTGTTTGTGGCAGGGTTTTATAATTCAGACTGGTATTGTTGGCTGTCAGATCTAAACGGCAGGTATAATAAGGGAAGAAGTCGGATGAATTAAAGAATGCGGCGATGTATCGGTTGCCTGCGTTGCTTTGAGGCGTAACAATATTAACCTGTAATGTATTAAGACAGGATACTTTGTACCAGCACAAGCTATACCAGCCTGTCTGACCGGCGGTAAAGTCTGCAGTGAGCTTTCCGCCTTGTAGGGATAGTGAGATATCTTTCAGATAAGTCCATTTTCCGGTTGCTTTTTGAAAATACCATAGTCCGATTTTATCGCCGGCCGCTATGGTTTTATTGGTAAGCGGATTTACAAGTTGCGGATCAACTGTTGCCGACATAGCAAAAGCAGCGTTCGTTGCATTCACGGTATGATTATCTACTGTCAACTGGAGCTGGAAGAAGCCGCCCGTGCTGAAATTAATATTTCCTGTACTACCGTCAGGAAGTTTCGCTCCTGCAGATAGAAAACCTCCTGGAAATGACTGGAGAGAAGATGGATTATGAGCGTCGAAATGAGAAAGCGTAAGAACAAGCACTTTTCCCTCTGTCGCCTTTGTATCCATCAAGAATGCCGTCCCCTTACTAAAACTTGCTTTTACAGATTCCTTTTTGTTCTTAAGGGGCGTTTCAATGCTGAACGGACTTCCCACCGTATTGCTGTTGAGGTTAATAGTTTTCTGAACTATTGATACTCCCGCAGGTGGATTTATGGCTTTAATAAGATTGACCGTAATGATCTGCTGACCCTGTTGTGAAGTAAAAGACACTACTTCGTTGACTGCCAGATATCCAGGTGCTGAAACGCTGATGATACATTCGCCGGGATTGGATTCGTTAACCTCCCTCGAAGGATCAAGCCCTATTGAGATCATTCCATCTTTCACTTTAAACGTCTTCTTGCCCGATATTTCGTAAACATACGCCGAGTCTTTGCCTCCGATTGAAAGGCTAATGTTCGCTGGGACGCTTTCAGGCTGTTGCGGATCGACAACGCGGATGAGGGCTGAACTTTTAATGACATTACCATCGATAATTATTTTAATGTCTTCAACCGGATTCGTACAAGCCGATATAATAAAAAGGAAAATAGTGCCGAAGATGCCGGCTGGTAGATTAAGTTTCATTATAAATGGTTATAATTTGTAGTTAAAGTTTAACTGAAGCAGTGGAAGTATCCGGTATGCGCGAATATTGCGTTGCAATACTGGTTCCTGGGCTTTATTTCCCTCGAGCAGTCCAGTACCTGTAATAGTGCTTTTCGGCTGCTGTAGATAATAAGTACCCGCGTCGAGATTGAGGTTAAACTTTTTCCTGGGAAAGTTTTTAATAATGCCAAGACCGATATAAGGTGCGATGCCTTTCCAGCTGATATCCATAGTCACATCTCCCAGCATATCGCCGGTAACAGGAATGTCTCCGTAGTGGTAAACTTCACTTGGTTTTATAAACAGATTCCCCTGAGCTTGCATGAAGTAGGCTGCTCCGGTAACGGCCCTTATCGTTTTGAATTTTTTAAAAGGTGTAATGTCTGCCAGTATATGAACATTTGAAAAGCGGCCCGACAGTTTTGAATCTGATTTAAAGTCGGTTCCATTGAAAAGACCCGACACTGAGAATATCGCCGCAGTAACTCCGGCCCTGCCGGTAAGTCTCTCTGAGAGCTGATACTTGAAATCAAGACCGACTCCCGACGTTCCTAATTGCAATTGTAACGATTTTTGATTTTTTTCTTTCAGATATCCATCCGATTTATCCCTCTGCTGCGCGGTTGCCGAACAAAAGGAAACTATGCACATTGCGCTTGCAAGAGCCCGTCCCCAGCTAAATCCCATACTTGTAAAATTGTTATACCTTTTTACAGAGTTGGTTGAATATTAGTTACATGAAGAGCAAAAGTATTTTAGGTTTTGTATTGTATGTTAATGACATAGGGCTAACCATGTATATGGAAGACGCTTGCATTAAAGCGAGCGTAGCCGCAAATTGGCTCGATATTTTAAAATTTTCAACACTTAAGAGTTCTTTTTGTTATACTTACAAGTATAAATTAATAATCATAAACAGAATGAGCAATCAAACAAAAATTATAGCAGCGTTGCTTGCAGGAGTAGCAGTGGGTGCAGTCGCAGGACTTTTACTTTCTCCCGACAGTGGCGAAGAGAACAGGGAAGAGCTTGCCGGATGGTTTAAAGATATGTACAGGTCTTCAAAAGAGAAGGCAGGAGAGCTTGCAGAAAAAGGTAAGAATGCAGTGAAATCCGCACAATCTAAAGAATTTGCACCTGCAACTGATGATGTGGAGAAAACTCTCGGAGTTTAGAAAAAATACAAAAGGAATGGGGCTTGTTCTGTCGATAGGAACAAGCCCTATTCTTTTTGTAAGGAGTTCTTTATTGCCTCTTCTTTTTGGGCCGGGCTTAATTGGTAATTATATTTGAATATTGCATTCTCCCAATCGCCATAAGTTGCATTCGGCAATACTATAAAAAGCTTTCCGAAGTTCTCTGACTGATTCTGTGTAACTTTCATCCTCTCTTGTTCAGGCTTCTTGTCAAATAATGAAGTAAAGTCACTCAGGTTGTCGCCTATAAGCAGAATAATTTCGTGTGTCTTCAAAACCGTCGTTCTTCTGCTTTCCTTTCCTGAAGTAGCTTGTTTAAGAAGCAGATGTTCGTTATCGGCATTAGGAAAGCCATATTTCTTAAGATTTTTTAACGTAGCTTCCCTTTCGCGTTCGTCGCGATTGGTAATATAAAAAACGGCTACACCTCTGGATGCTGCATATTTAAAAAAGGACGCCGAGCCCGGGATCGTATCACAAGCGGCCTTGCTGGTCCACTTATACCAGGCTTCCTGTTCAAAGTCTTTCCCTTGCAAAGCCTGCTGTACTGCGTTGGGGCTATTATCTAACACCGTTTCATCAATATCTGTTACAATTGCAAGCGGCTTTGAGCGGCCCTCAGCTACAGACTTATCCAAGCGTAGCCTGGCAATATTATAGGCCTGAAAACAGAGTGCATCATATTCGGCGGCCCGCTGTTGCCATAAACTGGCCCATAACTTTCCGGATTTGGTTATGTCAGTTGATAAGCCTTCCGTCTGGCTTATTCTTACTGTGCATGAGATTGTTGTAAGACAGAGGGCAGCATAAAGGAGCAGATTTTTGTGTTTCATTCTTTGCAGCTAAGCCGCAAACGTACAAAATCCTTTTAAGAATTTATTCAACGAAGAGGATTAAACATCAAGGGTTTAATACGATGCGTTTAATGCCTGTTTGTAGTTATTGCTTTCCCTGGTGAGGTTATCGAATAATGATATTATATCAGGAGTTTCTTCTTCTTTTTTTAATTCGTTAAGTGTCCGTTAATAGGCCAGAACTCGTTCAGTATTAATCTCTATTAAGCTGCTTAAAATATCTAAGGTACTTGATCTCATACGGCAATAACTATAAGATAAAGTGTTGAACAGATGTCTTTCTCGTTTTGTTTTCAGAATTTTAAGTTCATTTAATAACCAGTGTATTCCTCCTGAAATATACGTACATATACAGGCAGGGACAATATTAGAAATAATGTAAGTTTGCTTTAATTTTAATATTATAAAAAGAATATTAACGAATACATTTGAATTTAATCTGGTTCTGTGTATTTTAACTAAAAATCCGCTTCTGCGTATTTTAAACGAAATGGGAAACTATAGTTTTTTTGACTACACCAGTAAACCTGCGTATCTGAAATATGTTACGGCGTTCATTTTGGTTGCTGCTGCCACTGGTTTGA
>DALYUO010000174.1:8412-10632 GCA_031981225.1 Pararcticibacter sp. | reverse complement strand
ATTGTGGTTTTTTTGATCAGTTCATTCCGCTCGATCAAATTTTTGAACGCCCCTTGTATTCGGAAAAGCCACTTGTCGACTTTAATAGGTTGCCTTAAAATAACAGTCAGATAAGATGAGAGGGGCGCAACATACCTCATCCCTCTCGCTTTCTTCATCTTTAGTCTTTTAATGCTTTTATTAAATCATGTAGTATATCTACATTAATAGTTCTTTGATCTATTCAAGTAATTACAAATAGTTCGGTTTCCTTTTCGGTTATCAATATTTAGGGAGGCCAGGTTCCGGGGCTTGATTATGCCCTGCCGGGAGCAGCATCTTTATGCCAGCAGCGGTTTGGGAATGTGGAAACCGGATGTTAACTTAGCTTCATCATACAGCTGTTCAGTATGGAACCAGACGGGCAAAAAGTTCTTTAAATTAAGCAGCCGTTTAGAGAATGTGCTGGCTGTGATCAGTGAACAGCCTTATCATAAAATAAAAGATACACTATCTAAAATATATTGCATTTGAAAATGTAAACCATGGGTTGCGCACTTTAAATGATGAAGGCGACAACGTCAGAGATAAAAATGGAAAATGTATGAAGAGGTACTACGCACTCTTTATACAACACTGCCATTTCTAGAGCTGCCGCTGTTTTTTAAATTCTGAAGGACTGCAGCCATATCGCGCTTTGAAAGCCGTAGAGAAATAATTAGGGTTTGCAAAGCCTATTAAGTACGTTACTTCTGCAATTGTATAGTCTTCATTCGTTAGAAGATACTCCGCTTTTTTCATTCTTCGGTTCAGGATATAATCGGAAACACTGTAGCCGAGAAGAGCCTTCACTTTCCGGTATAACTGGACCCTCGACACGCCGATCTCCTTGCATATGTCGTCGACACTGAATTTTTCATTTGACAGATTCTGCTCAACAATTCCGTTAAAATCGTTGATGAACTTTCTGTCGAGAGTTTTGGGGAGTGCAAGTTTTTCTGTGCCGCTGATGTCGCTGGTGAAATGCTCCTTCAACTTAATCCTGTTTTTTATTAAGTTTTGAATGCTGGCCAGTAAAAAGTCGAAATTAAACGGTTTGGTAATATACAGGTCGGCCATGGCATTTATCCCCGAAATTTGCTGCTCGATACTATTTTGAGCGGTCAGCAGGATAACCGGAATGTGCGACGTTTTAAAATCCGACTTAAGCTTTTCGCACAAGCTCTTTCCCGACAGATTGGGAATGACTACGTCTGACAATATGAGGTCCGGAATCCACTGGAACGCAAGATTGAGAGCCGCGGGTCCGTTGCTGGCAGTATATACTTCGAAATATTCGCCAAGCTTTTCCTGCAGGTATTGCAGCAAGTCGTCGTTGTCTTCGACGAGTAATATCGAAAATTCTTTGGGAGAGGTCAGAGCCTCACTTTTCTTTGCTGGAAATACCGGCTCAAGGTCGGCAGTATAAATTTTCGACTGCAGATCCAGGTCTGGGGTATTGCCTTCTGTTGTTGCTATTTCTTCAGGACTCAGATGCCCATTTCCAAGGGGCAGATGAACCGTGAAGACAGATCCCTTCCATTTTTCACTTTTTACTTCAATGATACCCTGGTGCAGGCGGATGATCTCCCGGGAGAGGGATAACCCGATTCCTGACCCTACGGTGGGAGTATGGTCTGCCTGGTAAAACTGGTTGAATATCTGTGCGGTTTCTTCGGGGTTCATACCGATACCATTATCCTCAACCTCAACACAGACATAACCATTCCCGTTTTGCCAGATCCGGACATATACATGGCCTTTGTCCCTGCTGAATTTTATTGAATTGGATATCAGGTTGAAAAATACCTTATCGAGCATCTGAGTATCGAACCAGACTTTCACCTCACGATCCTGCGACAGTAAGTTTAGCTGCACATCAAGCTTTTGGGCATGGTGGCGAAAGCTGTCAACAATTTCGCGAACATAAGAAACAAGGTCGTTTTCGGAAGCTCTGATCTTTTGTTTATCATATTCAATCTTCCGGTAATCCAGCAGCTGATTAACTAATTTCAGGAGACGGAAGGCGTTTTTACGAATGATGTGAAAGTTTCTACCCCCATCGGGGATCCGGTCCTGTTTTAGCAGATCATCCGCAACGGAAAGCATTAATGTAAGCGGGGTCCGGAATTCGTGAGATATATTCGTGAAAAAGTTAAGCTTTGCTTCTGTGGCTGCTTCGGCTTTTTCAGACATTTCAAC
>DALYUO010000174.1:5279-8402 GCA_031981225.1 Pararcticibacter sp. | reverse complement strand
AATCTCCATATTTTTGGCCTCGAGACTTTTGTTAATCTTCCTGTTTTCCATCAGCGAGAATGACGCAAGTCCTCCTAAAACGATGGTCAGGACAAGCGTAATCACTAAAATATTCAAAACGATTTGCTGACTGTTATAAATGGCTCTTTGCTCTTCCAGTAAGGATTGTTGCTGTTCTATATCTTTCTGCTGGCTGTTAACTTTGTTCCACTGCAGCTTCATTAATTGTACGTTGGCCGAATCAATCACCAGCGACTGCATATTATTTTCGCGGCTAAATGGCTCTTTGTTCAGAATATGAAACGCGGTCACAATGGCTTCTTTCCCTCCTGTGGGATAAAGTAAACTTGCGTTAAGCGTTTTGTTTGCAACCATTTCCAGGCCGCCGCCCGTGCCCGGTAAGGCATCCACGCCGATTACTTTTACCGAAGCGGATAGGTTTAATTTATTCAGAACGGCCCGCGCACCTGCTGCCATGACATCGTTTTGGGCGAAGATGTAATTGGCGTCTTTAACCTGATCCTTTATCTGCCAAAGTTGCTTCTCGGCATGGTCCTTTAGCCAGTTTCCATACACTTTCGCTTTAAGATGAATATTTTTATTGCCTTTAATAGCTTCATTTAACCCACGGTCCCTTTCAATAGCAGGAGAAGAGCCGGGAAGTCCCATGATTTCAATTAAATTAACCGGTTCTCTCGCTTCGGAGGAAATATATTGCCCGGCCATTTTTCCTAACTGGTAATTGTCGGCTCCTACGTATGAGGTATATAGAGGCGACGCTGTTTTGCGGTCTATTACAATAACCGGTATTCCCTGGTTATAAACTTCCTCTACTATAGGAGTTAAGGGCCGTGCCTCATTTGGCGAGATGATAAGGAGGTCTATGCCTTTGTCAAGCAATCGCCTCACTTGCTGGATTTGCCTGGCACTGTTCCCGTTAGCGTCTTCATAGAGAAAATTTGCCCCGGGGTGAAGGGACAACTCCATTTTCATTTCCTCCAGCATGGTTCTTCTCCACAGGTCTGATCCTACGCACTGAGAAAAACCGATTGTAAATTTTGCCTTTTTACTATCCTGTTTGCAGCCTGATATAGAAAGTACGATTAGCATAAGACCCGATAAACAGGCCGCGTATAACCTCATCTTCGACGTTTTAGTCAACATAAACCGATTAAACAGAAACAATTGCCGGATAAAAAATAATTGGATTGAACGACTCTTCTTTCAAATGTAAGAATAAAGTTCTTAGTCAAACAAATCCGGCTGGCTCCGGAAAACGCCGTACCATAGAAATGTGAAACATGGTTGAAGATTTATGTAACGTAATTGGAGATATTGCATACGTTTATATTGGTTGAAAATGTTTATTTGTCTGATTTACAGAAGTATGGGTCTTTTGGATGAATTTCAAAGATTTTTGAAATAAAATTAGTGTCTGTCGGGAATCAGAGACTGTAACTTGCCTGAGTAAACTAATTAATACCGTTCACTAATTAATTTAATACCGTTCATACCCGTTAAATTTTATGAAAAAAAATTCTGTTCTGGCTTGGTCCATGGTCGTGGCTCTTGGCGGATTCCTGTTTGGTTTTGATACCGCAGTGATTTCAGGTGCTGAAAAATCAATACAGCAATACTGGAATCTTTCGGTTTTTGAGCATGGCTTAACTATTTCTATAGCATTAATAGGTACCATACTAGGCTCGCTTCTCGGTTCACGTCCTTCTGATCGTTTTGGTCGTAAAAACACACTGTATATGGTAGCATTCGCCTATTTAATATCTTCTATAGGCACTGCTTTAGCCGACAACTGGCACATCTTTTTAATTTTCAGATTTCTTGGAGGGCTGGGTGTAGGAACATCCTCGGTTACCGCTCCAATCTATATTTCGGAAGTGTCGCCCGCTGACAGACGGGGCAGGCTGGTTGGACTATTTCAATTCAACGTTGTATTGGGTATCCTGATCTCCTATTTATCGAACTACCTGATTGCTCAGGGGGGAGAAAGCTCATGGCGGTGGATGCTGGGGGTGCAGGCAGCGCCTTCACTGCTGTTTATGATATTAATCCGTTTCATTCCCGAAAGCCCGCGGTGGCTGGTATTGAAAAAAGGAGCAAGTGCAAAGGCTCTTGAAATCCTTAGAATCATTAATCCCCTTAACTGCGAGAGCGAATTGAAATCGATCGAAAACTCGAAGCTAACGCAAACACCCGACACGGATTCCAATCTTTTTTCCAGGCAGTATAAAACGCCGGTTATCATGGCGGTACTATTTGCTTTCTTTAATCAGGCCTCCGGCATTAACGCGATCATCTATTACGCTCCGCGGATTTTTGAAATGGCAGGACTTGGAGCGCACTCATCCTTATTATCAACAGTAGGCATCGGAGCAATTAATTTTGCGTTCACACTCATCGCAATCAACTTTATTGATAAAATCGGAAGGCGTGTTTTAATGTTAATAGGGTCAGTCGGCTTAATTGGTTCTCTGTTCCTGGTGGCTGTAACTTTTAGCTCCGGCCAGTTTAGCGGCTTTGCGATTCCCTTTTATATGATGGTGTTCATCGCTTTCTTTGCCTTTTCACAAGGTGCCGTTATCTGGGTTTTTATTTCTGAAATTTTTCCAAATCAGGTGAGGGCAAAAGGGCAAACGCTGGGAAGTTCCACGCACTGGATAATGGCAGCCTTAATAGCCTTCTGCTTCCCTTACCTGGCCGAGAAGCTGGGAGGCGCCGTCACTTTCTATTTCTTCGGCTCTATGATGGTGCTGCAGCTCTTTTTTGTGTGGCGTTATATGCCGGAAACAAAAGGAAAGTCATTGGAACAGATTGAGGGTAATATGGTCATGCATTAACAAAAAAACAGGAAGTATTTTATATGAATAGCATAGAGTTTAAAGTAGTATGTTTTGGGGAAATTCTTTGGGATAATTTACCTTCCGGAAGGAAACCGGGCGGTGCGCCGATGAATGTGGCCTATCATCTTAAACGGCTGGGAGCTGACACAACAATAATAAGCAGCATCGGTGATGACAAGGCAGGGATGGAGTTACTCGGTTTTCTCAAAACCTACGAACTTTCGACCCGATATGTACAGATCTCGAAGCAGTTTTCGACGAGCGA
>DALYUO010000174.1:4063-5269 GCA_031981225.1 Pararcticibacter sp. | reverse complement strand
GGATAGGGGAGAATAATGAGGTCTCCTATGAAATTGTTTACCCGGTAGCATGGGATAATATTCTGTGGAGTGAGGAACTTGATGAGCTAAGCGGCAATGCAGATGTCTTCGTTTACGGAAGTCTTGCCTCGCGCAATAAAACAACCAGGGATACTTTGCTTAGTTTGCTCGATAAAGCAAAGTACAAGGTTTTCGATGTAAACCTCCGTTCGCCGCATTATTCAAAAGAATTAGTGGGAGAGCTCTTAAGCAAGGCTGATATCGTTAAGCTGAATGCAGCAGAACTGATACTTATTGCAGAGTGGTATAGTCCCGGTTGCCAAAGTGAGGAGAAGGCCGTTCAGTTTCTGATGGAAAGATTTGACATAGGGGAGTTGCTGATAACCAGGGGAGGGGAAGTGCCTCCTATTACACTCCGCATTTCAGATACGACTGCGCCGCGTATAAAGTGGATGTGGCTGATACTATTGGCAGCGGCGATTCTTTCCTGTCTGCTTTTTTGACAATGAAGCTACGAAATGAACCAATCGAAGTTGCGCTGGATTATTCCGTTGCTATGGGCGCCTTTGTTACCTCAAAATCAGGAGCGTGTCCGGAGTATTCAAAGTCCGACTTCGAACGGTTCATTTACGAGAAGAAGCTATCCGGTAAGTTAACTCCGGTTAAATGACCGGAGTTGCATTAGTGAAAAAAACCAATTAAATCCAATTAATATGAGAAAGTCAGTTCAATTACCCCCGTAAATATCTGAATGATAACCATGTCTGAAAAGGCCTGTTTGGGCCTTAATGTTTAACTACTAATTTGTAACCAGGAATATGAAATTTAAATATTTTCTACTTTTTCTTTTTGTGGCCTGTACTTCTCATTTTGTGAGTGCACAGGGCAAAATAACAGTAACGGGCAAAGTCGCCGATGCTAAAGGGGGCACTTTGCCTGGTGTGAGTATCCGGCTCAAAGGCACTTCAATCGCCACGTCTACGAACAACGATGGCCAATTTACTTTAGCAGTTCCCGAAAAGGATGCCGTAATTATTGTTTCGTACATTGGCTTTTTAACAAAAGAAGTGGCTGTCGCCGGGCGGGGCTCTATGAGCATAGTGCTCCAGGAGGATATAAAAAAGCTAGATGAGGTAGTGGTTACCGGCTACCAGAGTGAACGTAAAAAGGATCTCACCGGTTCGGTGGCGGTGGTTGATGTCGACG
>DALYUO010000174.1:699-4053 GCA_031981225.1 Pararcticibacter sp. | reverse complement strand
ACGAGGTGAAAAAACAGTCTGTCGCCAACCCGATGAAAGCTCTTCAGGGTCAGGTTCCGGGAGTATACATTACTGGTAACGGAGCTCCAAGTTCGCCCGCAACTATACGTATACGCGGTATAGGGACATTAAATAACAATGATCCACTGTACATTATTGATGGTGTACCAACCAAAGCGGGAATGCATGAGCTTAACCAGGCCGACATCGAATCAATGCAAATATTGAAGGACGCAGCCTCAGCAAGTGTTTATGGATCGCGCGCTGCCAATGGAGTCATCATTATTACCACCAGGCATGGCAAAGCCGGTACCGTCCAGGCAGGCGCCAATGCCTATACTTCGTTGTCGACCTACCTGAATAAGCTGAAGATGCTGGATGCCGACGGTTACGGGCGCGTCCTGTGGCAGGCTTATGTCAATAAAGGCCTGGACCCTAATACGAGCGGTTTAAGATACCAGTTTGACTGGAACGTAGATCCTGCAAGCAACCAGCCTGTTCTGAATAAAATTTATATCGCCGAATATCTGGATCAGGCTCAAACAATAAAAGCTGCGAATACAGATTGGTTTGATGAAATATCACGGGTAGGTGTAATACAGAATTATGATGCGCAGGTATCAAACGGTACAGAGAATGGTAATTACCTGCTGTCACTGGGTTATTTTGATAATAAAGGGATTGTAAACACCACCGGGTTTAGCCGTATATCGGCCCGTATCAATTCCGATTATAAGTTGATGAAGGGTGTAATAACCGTAGGGCAGAATCTTAGCCTCACAAAAACGAGGGAAGTCTCTGCTGATATTATCAACTCGGCTGTGCAGGCTCTGCCTATTATTCCGGTCCATACAGTTGATGGAAAAGGATGGGGTGGGCCGGTATCAGGAATGAATGACAGGCAGAACCCGGTACGCGTTCTGGAAGATAACAAGCAAAATGCTTACAATTTTGCACGCATCTTTGGCAATTTCTTTGTCAACGCCCAGCTTATGAAAGGCTTAGCCTTCAGATCAAACTTCGGAATGGACTATGGCGATTATACTTCACGTAACTCGCAGAAAAAGTATGTAAGTGGTTATCTTGTTAATGATGTAAACAAGGCCATCAGCGTACAAACACACAATGTCAATCTTACCTGGACTAACGGCCTGAACTACAAATTTGAGAATAGGGAGCATCGTGTTGATGCTTTTGCAGGTACTGAGTACGTGAGTCAGAGCACAAGTTCGTTTATGGCCTCACGGGAGGGTTTTGTGTTAGAGGATCCTGACTATATGTACCTGGATGCAGGCACGGGTATCAAAGATAATAGTGGCTATGGCTTGAAGAACGTCTTGTTTTCATACATTGGAAAGGTCAACTATTCCTACCTCGACAGGTACCTGCTGAGTGCTACCTTACGGTACGACGGTTCATCCCGCTTCGGTAAGAATAATCAGTACGGTGCTTTTCCTGCATTTTCTGCAGGCTGGCGGTTGAGCGAAGAACCATTCCTGAAAAACAAGGTAACCTTTCTTGATGAGCTGAAATTAAGGTTTAGCTGGGGAGTAAACGGCAACCAGGAAATACCCAATAACGCTATTTTTAATATCTATCTGCCAAATTATAATATCACATCATATGATATAAATGGTAATAAAAGCGGAGTGCTTCCTTCTGGTTTCTACTTATCGCAGAACGCTAACTCTGACTTAAAGTGGGAGCAGACAAAAATGACAGATATGGGTCTGGACTTCTCCCTTGCTAATCAGAAACTGTATGGCAGCATAAGTTATTACATTAAAAATACTTCTGATATCCTGCTGTTGCCGCCATACATTGGTGTACTGGGAGAGGGGGGGAATACCTGGGTTAACGGAGCTTCAATGCAGAACAAGGGTTTTGAGCTAAGCTTAGGGCACAGAAACAAGATCGGTAAAGACCTCACAATGGACCTTGCCGGGAATCTGGACATCGTCCGGAACAAGGTTACTTATCTGCCCGCATCGGTAGTGAACTCCTACGGAGGGGATGGTAAGTCGCAGAATATACTGGGTCATACCGTCGGCTCTTCTTTCGGTTATGTCGCCGCCGGCCTTTTCAGAACTCAGGAGGAAGTGAACGACCATGCATCACAGCAGGGTAAAGGACTGGGCCGTATACGCTATGTTGATCTGAATAGTGATGGTGTAATTAATGATAATGATAAAACCTGGATCGCCAACCCGCTTCCAAAATTCACTTATGGCTTCAATGCGAATATAAACTATAGGAACTTTGACCTTGGATTCCTGCTGCAGGGTGTCGGAAATTGTGATGTTATCAACGAGGCTAAGTATTTTACTGATTTTTGGAGCGCGAGAGAATCATCTTCTAATAAAGGAGAGCGCCTGCTCGACGCCTGGTCCCCGTCAAACCCGAATTCAACAATACCGGCAGTTGCATTAACCGACGACAATTTTGAAAATCGCCTGTCTACTTACTTTATTGAGAATGGTTCGTACCTCAAGCTTCGCAATGCTCAGCTGGGTTATACGTTCGGTCAGAATGTGCTTGGGAAGATCAGAGTAAAATCCCTGCGGGTTTACGTAGGCGGCGATAATCTTGCCATACTGTATAAATCAAAATCATTCTCCGGTCTGGATCCGGAGAGTCCGGCCTTTGGCTATCCAAATCCTACCGTTTTCACCGGAGGCATCAATTTAAAGTTTTAACGTTTTTAAGATGAAACCTAAAATGAAAAGATATTTATTAAAATTGCTTTTAGCTACAGCCGTTTTAACATCCTGTAACAACGCGCTTGATATTGGGCCTAAGGGCTCGCTTAACGAAGATCAGGTGGCCACGCCCGATCAGGCCGAAGGCTTCGTGATTGCAGCATATTCACAGCTTGGTAACGATGAAATAAACCGCGCTTTCAGCATGTATCAATATGGTAATATCCGTGCTGACGACGCTTACAAAGGAGGGGGGGGAATCAACGACGGGGACGTTTTCCATGCAATGGAAACCTTTGTTACTTCTCGTGCTGATCAATGGAATTACGACGTGATATGGTTCAATATTTATATCGGTATACGCCGGGCCAACGAAGGACTACGTGTATTGAACAAGTTTACTGAGGCAGAATTTCCTTTGCTAAACACACGCAAGGCCGAACTCCGCTTTCTCCGCGCCTACTGGTATCTTATGTTGGAGAACTTGTTTAATCAGATCCCTTATATAGATGAAACTATTCCATCTGAGGAGTACAAGAATATACCCAATAATCAGTATACCCGAGATCAGATTCTGGAAAAAATCGCCGAAGATTTCAAGTTTGCAGCCGAAAATCTGCCGGCATCACAGCCGCAAATTGGTCGCGCCAATAAA
>DALYUO010000174.1:0-689 GCA_031981225.1 Pararcticibacter sp. | reverse complement strand
TTTTTTGGCTAAAACGAAGCTCTTCCAGGCATATAAGCAAGACAACAAGCATGCCGTCACCAATATAGATGCAGCCAATCTCAATGAAGTGATTGATGCGGCCGACAAGGCAATGGCATCTCCTTATAAGCTGCAGCCAGATTTTGCCAGCAACTTTCTGCCGGGGCCGACTGAAAATGGTGTGGAAGCATTATTGTCCGTGCAGTTCTCAAGCAATGACGGTGCAGGCCGCGGCCGCGTGAATTTTGGTGACATGCTGACGGTACCGCAGGGGATAGGATGCTGCGATTTTCAAAAACCCTCACAGACACTGATGAACTCCTTCAGGACAAATGCCGATGGCTTACCGCTTTTTGACACGTTCAACCAGCAGAATATCGATTTCAGTACCAATACGGTAGACCCCCGGCTTGATCATACTATTTCAAGGCCCGGAGCTCCATGGAAATACGACCCTTCGAGACTTGTAACAGATGCCTGGAGCCGGAACGTGACAATCTATGGAACCTACAACTCTATGAAAGAGAATGTGTCACCCGATTGCGATTGTTTTATTAATCTGTCACCGTTCTTTGGCAACACGAAGGCGCGCATCATGATCAGGCTCGCCGACGTGATGCTGTTCAAAGCCGAAGCACTGATAGAGCTCGGCCGCCAGAGCGAAGCGCTGCCCCTCATCAACGATTTGC
>DALYUO010000173.1:8616-10797 GCA_031981225.1 Pararcticibacter sp. | reverse complement strand
AACAACAAAGCTTATTATTGTATCATTCTTGTCCTAAGAAGTGGGTCCACTAAAAATTTCCTCTTTTCCATGCCCCTTACAATTCCTTTTTTTACCAGCCTGATGATCCACAATCCCACCAAAAGGATGATAATTGCCAGGATCAGTCCCGGGCCATTACGAAGGATCCAATCATAAGTCTTATCGTAAAATTTTTCCAGTTCCATGGGTCCAAACTTAGGTAAATTGTTCTGAAAATCTTGGTTGAAGTATTGACGCAATAAAAAAACCCCGGAGCTAAAATGCTCTGGGGTTTTTTATATGACCCTAAATGGGGTATTTGCGAATCTTACATCATTCCGCCCATGCCGCCGCCGCCCATTGGAGGCATACCAGCACCCGCTTTCTCATCCTCAGGATCGTCAGCAAGTACACATTCTGTAGTTAACAGCATCGCAGCGATAGAAGCAGCGTTCTCTAAGGCAACACGACCTACTTTAGTAGGATCGATTACACCAGCACCAATTAGGTTTTCATAAACATCAGTGCGCGCATTGTATCCAAAGTCAGCTGTTCCTTCTTTTACTTTCTGAACTACGATAGAACCTTCGATTCCTGCATTTTCGCAGATCTGGCGAAGAGGCTCTTCAATAGCACGACGGATGATCTGAATACCGGTGTTTTCATCTTCGTTTGATCCTTTAAGATCAGCTAAAGCTTCAACGGCACGGATGAAGGCAACACCACCACCAGCAACGATACCTTCTTCAACAGCAGCGCGTGTAGCATGTAAAGCATCATCAACACGGTCTTTCTTTTCCTTCATCTCAACCTCAGTAGCAGCACCTACGTAAAGAACAGCCACACCACCTGCTAATTTAGCAAGGCGTTCCTGTAATTTTTCGCGATCGTAATCTGAAGTAGTCGTTTCAATCTGAGATTTAATCTGATTAACACGGGCCTTAATATCTTCACCCTGGCCAGCTCCGTTGATAACTGTAGTATTGTCTTTGTCAACTACTACTTTCTCAGCCTGTCCAAGATATGAAAGGTCGGCATTTTCAAGCTTATAGCCTCTTTCTTCAGAGATAACAGTACCACCTGTTAAGATAGCGATATCTTCAAGCATGGCTTTACGACGGTCGCCAAAGCCCGGAGCTTTAACAGCAACCACTTTCAGAGAACCACGAATCTTGTTAACAACTAACGTTGCTAAAGCTTCGCCATCAAGATCTTCAGAGATGATTAAAAGAGGTTTGCCAGTTTGAACTTGTTTTTCAAGTACAGGAAGCAATTCTTTCATGCTGCTGATTTTCTTGTCGTAGATCAGGATGTAAGGATTTTCTAATTCTGCTTCCATCTTATCAGCGTTGGTTACGAAGTAAGGAGAAAGATAACCACGGTCAAACTGCATACCTTCTACAGTCTTGACTTCAGTTTCTGTACCTTTTGCCTCTTCAACAGTTATCACACCGTCTTTACCAACTTTACCCATAGCTTCAGCTATCAACGCACCGATAACTTCGTCGTTGTTAGCAGAGATAGATGCTACCTGTTTGATCTTGTTGTTGTCTTCTCCAACTGTCTGCGATTGGTTCTTCAGGTCGGCAACAACAGCTGCCACAGCCTTGTCAATACCACGTTTCAAATCCATAGGATTTGCACCGGCAGCTACGTTCTTAATACCTGCAGTTACAATAGCCTGAGCTAAAACAGTTGCAGTTGTAGTTCCGTCACCTGCAATATCAGCAGTTTTAGAAGCCACTTCCTTCACCATCTGTGCGCCCATGTTTTCAAGGCTATCTTTCAGATCAATTTCTTTCGCTACAGTCACACCGTCCTTGGTGATAATGGGCGATCCGAATTTCTTGTCGATGATCACATTACGACCTTTAGGTCCTAAAGTAACCTTAACCGCATTTGCTAAAGTATCTACCCCTTTTTTCAGGGCGTCACGTGCTTCAACGTTGTATTTAACTTGTTTTGCCATTTTTGTTGTTTTTTAGTTGTGAGACATTAGATATTAGATTTGAGTAATCGCGTCTAACTGATCTAAACCTCGCCTTTTAATAAGTTTTCCTTTTTAACATTCGATCTGGATCATGAGTGATTCTAATCTCTCAATCCTCAAACCTCATATCTCTCTTTACAATACTGCGTAGATATCAGATTCACGCATAATTAAATACTCCTTACCTTCAT
>DALYUO010000173.1:5897-8606 GCA_031981225.1 Pararcticibacter sp. | reverse complement strand
GGCATATTTGCCATATAAAACCTCGTCACCTACTTTAACAGTTAACGGCTCATCTTTTTTGCCATCTCCAACGGCAACTACAGTTCCTCTTTGAGGTTTTTCTTTAGCTGTGTCAGGGATATAGATACCTGATGCTGTTTTTTCTTCTGCAGGAGCAGCTTCAACTACTACTCTATCTGCGATAGGTTTGATATTTAATGCCATAGTAATTATGAATATTAGTTTGTTTCTCTTATCGTCAGATTTTATGCCAAAGGCTACGCGGCCCGCCTTAATAGGTCTTATTTGTCAAAATTTCATCTGTTACATATTTCCGTTTAAAATGACTTAACATCCCTGTGTCAAGCTGTCATGGAGTGGCAGTATAGATGAAGGTTAGGTAGGGGGTATATAAAAAAAGCTGCCCCATTCGAGGACAGCTTTTTATTTATTCTTTATTACTGAATTATTTCTTACTGGTATCTTTTAGTCCAGGTAAAGTCGTAGGTGCAACTGGAGCAGTCGGAGTCCCTTTGTTAATCTGCTTTTGAATTTCTTCTGCTTCAGAGTTTCTTTCACCGCCTTTTGGAATAACAACATTGATCAGTAATACAATTACCATCAGGCTGATAATAAGGGTCCATGTGCCTTTTTCGAGGAAATCACCTGTTCTCTGAACACCCATAATATTGTTGGAGCCTGCGAAGCCTGAAGTAAGACCTCCTCCTTTTGGTTCCTGGATAAGGATAAGAAATCCTAATAATACACAAATGACAATTCCCAGGATGATAAGCACGTAAAACATAATATCTTATTTATTAACTGATTTTCTTTTCTAATTCTTCAATTTGACCGGCAAAGTAAAGCTTTTTATCCGGGAATTTCAAACTTAATTTCTTGTAAATTTCTATCGCTTTATGATAGAGCATCTGGTCTGTATAAATTTTAGCCAGGGTTTCTGACACAAGCTCGAAATTATCCTCGGCACTTTTACGGGCCTTATTCTCCGTATTAAGTTTATTCGCCATCGGAGGCCTTATCTGAGGCTCCTCTTGAATAAACTTTTCTATAATTTTGTCTTCCTTCTTTTTAAGTTCAAATTCTATGGTCGTCGCTGCAGCAGCAGCCTCAAAGGTATTCAACTCGGGTTGAATATGAAATATATTCTCGATGATCTGCTGATTCAACTCTCCTGCTGGTGTTCTTTTAAGATGGTGTGGATTTCTTACGAAAGGCTGATATGTCGCTGCATGCTCTTTTCGGGTTTTATGAAGCCACCATAAGAACGTGTACGGCATTGTATCATCGTCATATTTGGCTATGTCCGAGTCATGCCCACTGTCCGGAGATATCACCTCCTCACTAACCGTTTCCCCTAATTCTGCGCCCTGAAGTGGATCGATAGGAGAACGGTTAAAAATAAAGTAATCCGAAGATGCAATACTCTCCAGGGCTATCGCATTATTGTTTTCAGTAATTTCTGTGGCCTCCCGAGACTCGTCGTCTTCCCGCTCTTCTTCAGAAATTTCAGTTACTTCTTCTATCAGATGTTCAACAACAGGGATGACCGTTTCTATTGCAATATCTGCACCTGGAGCAACATATGGTATTTCATTCTCCTGAAGAAGCTGACTCTCTTCAACCCCCTCTATGATAACTTCAATTGCTTCTTCCTCTGTTGCTGCCGCGGCTGAAACAGATGCTTCCTGCACGAATGCTGAAGGACTGCTGCTGTCATTCAGATCAGATGAAATATGATTATTATAGAATGACCCGGGATTGTAAATAAAGCGATGTAAAACATCGCGTTTAGGAGCATAAGCAGCAGCCTTTTGAAGATAAAAATCATAATCAGGGGAGTCGGCGTGTTTTAGTGCCGATAGATAAGCAAAATGTAAAGGCTGACAATAGGGGAATTTTAATACCAGGTATTTTAAAGCAGCAATATCAGCATCGTTCAGATCGTTCTGAGGCAAAAGGAATTTTAAAAATTCGCCATCCCCTGTTACATTTAGTTCTCCCACTGTGCTATACATTAAAACTTAAATATTCTCTTATAATCATCATCCTGCAAATATCTTACTCCACTTGCTACCAGTTTGCAAACGCCCGGTTAAAGATATCCTCTGTTAATTGGCGGTTGATGTTTGCTATTGCTGAACTTTCCTGCGATTGTATATTACTGCCCTGAAGCTGCTCATATCTTGTGAACTGCTGCTCAAAGCTGAGCTCGTTATCCAGTGTATTTATGAATTTTACACTCACTGTAATGGTTAACCTCATTGCTTCAGCGCGGTCATTACCTGTAATTGCTGCTGGTTTAATACTGTAGTCGGTGATACGGCCTTCAAATATGCCGTCGCCGTTTTCTCTCACAATGCTTAGACGCGATTGATTCCTGATCCGCTCTTTCAGCGCTTCGGTAAATTGCTGACTAAGGGTTGCCACTACTATTGGTGCGTTGTTTTCGAAAAATTGAACGGTCACCGTTTTCATGTTAGCCGGAATAGACGCTCCTGAAAAACTATAGATCCCGCACGACTGGGATAACAATATGAAAGGAAGAATCAGCCACAGGCCTTTTTGCTTTATATTTTTCATTTTCAAATTAACTGAGGTTTAACTCTTTTATTTTACGGTAAAGAGTTCGTTCAGATATTCCCAGTTCCTGCGCTGCAAGCTTCCGTTTCCCTTTATGTTTCTTCAGAGCTTTTTTTATCAGGTCGGATT
>DALYUO010000173.1:5313-5887 GCA_031981225.1 Pararcticibacter sp. | reverse complement strand
GCGACTCTTCAACTTCTTCAGTATGAGGCGCGAAGTTGAACTCATTCTTTTTATCCTTTTCCGGTTGATGGAGAAGGATTGGCTGCAGGTTTTGGGGCGGCGGCGGGAATTCAGGTTCGTGGTAGAGCTGATTGAAAATCTGTGGATTTTCCCGCAAGGCTGATGTATTGCCTCCATCACGGATAATCTCTGCAACCAGTTTTTTCAGGTCTACCATATCCCTTTTCATGTCAAAAAGAACTTTATAAAGAATATCCCTTTCCGAAAAGTCGTCTTTAGCGTCCTGTTTGATCCTCATCGGCAAAGTAGAGCCCTGATCCTGTGGAATATAGTGCAGGAGGTTCTGAGCCGTGAGGTTCCTGTCTTTTTCAAGTACTGCAATCTGTTCCGCCACATTCTTTAACTGCCGGACATTCCCTGGCCAGGAATAATTGGTTAACAACTGCTGAGCATCAGGATCAAGCTGAACAGAAGGGCTCCTGTATTTAGCGGTGAAATCAGAAATGAATTTCCTGAAAATCAAATGAATGTCTTCTTTTCGCTCTCTTAACGGCGGTATTTTAAGAGGCACAGT
>DALYUO010000173.1:0-5303 GCA_031981225.1 Pararcticibacter sp. | reverse complement strand
GCACAGTACTTAAACGGTAATACAGGTCTTCCCTGAACTTTCCATTTTTTACCGCATCGTAAACATCTACATTTGTTGCCGCAATTATCCGCACATCAGTTTTTTGCACTTTTGAGGATCCTACTCTCAGGTATTCACCTGATTCAAGCACCCGTAGAAGTCGTGCCTGGGTTCCAACCGGAAGCTCTGCAACTTCATCCAGGAAAATAGTGCCGCCATTTACTACTTCAAAGTAACCTTTTCGAGCTTCATGAGCCCCGGTAAAAGAGCCCTTCTCGTGACCGAATAATTCGGAGTCGATGGTGCCTTCCGGAATCGCACCGCAATTCACAGCAATAAAAGGACCGTGCTTTCGTGCGCTCAGCTGATGGATAATATGCGAAAATACTTCTTTACCGCTTCCGCTTTCGCCAGTGATCAGAACTGAAATATCTGTAGGGGCCACCTGCCGGGCAATGTCTATCGCCCTGTTTAGCAATGGTGAGTTACCTATTATTCCGAAACGGTTTTTTATATCCTGAATATCCATGTATATTTAGTATCAAGTATTTAGTATCAAGTATCAAGATGCAAGTATTAAGAGCCAGGTATCAGGACCCATTTCTTGATACTTATATCTTGATACTTGATACTACTCAACAATTTTACCAATAAGCGTCGCAGTAGTACAGCGTTCAACGAGCACATTCACATACTGCCCCGGTTTATAATTTTTGTCAGCGGGAAATACCACTGTTGCATTCTGATCACTCCTGCCCGCATAATCAAGTTCCGACTTTTTCGAGAAACCCTCGATCAGTACTTTTTGAACTTTCCCTACCTGCTGAAGCAGTCGTTCGTGTGAATGCTGCTGCTGTTTCTTAACAATTTCATTCAGCCTCCGCTTCTTTACATCATCAGGAACGTCGTCAGTGAATCTTTTAGCTGCCAGTGTTCCCGGTCTTTCAGAGTACATGAACATGTATGCAAAATCATACTTTACATAATCCATCATACTCAATGTTTCCTGGTGCTCTTCTTCTGTTTCAGTACAAAAGCCGGTAATCACATCCGTGGAAATGGCGCATTCCGGGATGATGCGGCGAATGCTGTTTATCCTTTCGGTATACCATTCCCGGTCGTATGTGCGGTTCATTATTTCAAGTACCCTTGAATTGCCCGACTGGATCGGCAAGTGGATATACTTGCATATATTTTCATGCCGCCCCATGGTATATAACACTTCATCCGTAATATCTTTAGGATGCGAAGTTGAAAAACGGATCCTAAGATCAGGGCTTACAAGAGCAACCCTCTCAAGAAGGCTGGCGAAGTTTACGTTTTCTGTTCCATCTTCAGATGTCCATTTATACGAATCTACATTCTGTCCTAGTAAAGTCACTTCTCTGTAGCCAAGGGCGAATAACTCATGCGCTTCTTTAACGATAGAATGTGCATCGCGACTGCGCTCGCGGCCTCTTGTGAAGGGTACAACGCAGAAAGAACACATATTGTCACATCCTCTCATAATAGAGATGAATGCAGTAATACCATTTGAATTTAGCCTCACTGGATTTATATCGGCATAGGTTTCTTCGCGCGAAAGCAATACGTTAACAGCACGGCTGCCGTCGTCCACTTTATCGATCAGGTTAGGCAGGTCGCGGTATGCATCAGGACCAACAACCACATCTACCAACTTTTCTTCCTCGAGGAACTTAGCTTTCAGTCGTTCTGCCATACAGCCAAGCACACCCACCACCATTCCTGGATTCCGGCTTTTTACTGCGCCAAACTCACGCAGGCGGTTTCGTACCCTTTGTTCTGCATTTTCGCGAATAGAACAGGTATTGATAAAAATAACATCGGCTTCTTTGTAATCCGCGGTGGTTTCAAACCCCATACCCGTCATAATCGAAGCAACGATCTCGCTGTCGGAGAAGTTCATTGCGCAGCCATAGCTCTCGATGTAAAGCTTGCGGCCGTTATTTTTAGTGGAGGTACTTTCGAGCATCAACGCTTCTCCTTGCCTCGCTTCATCATGTTCTTTTACACTGCTCTGCAAATTGTACATACTATTCTACTTTGAAGTTCAAAAGTACGAACATTTTGTATAAATGACAGGATGGCAGGTAGGTTTTATTGAAGAGTTTGAGAGCGGTGACGCTTTAAAATATACAGGGGAGGATTGTCCCCTGCATATTCTCTTTGTTGGGACTTTATATCGTATAGTTCCACCCAAATTCGTCTGCTACTTTTCCGTAGCGGATTTCATTGAGCGCAGCAAGCGTTCTGTTCGAAAACTCAGCTTTAGTGGTGTCAGGCAGGTGATAAAGCTCACCTTCCGACCCAATGCTGGCAATAGGCGCAATGGTAGCGGCTGTTCCCACTCCAAAAGCTTCTGTTAGTTTTCCGTTTTTAAGTGCGTCAACCACTTCGGTAACCGAAACACGGCGTTCTTCAACCGGAATACCCCATTTCCTCGCAAGTGTTAGAACACTGTCGCGGGTAACACCCTTCAAAATGGTATCCCGTGTTGAAGGAGTGATCAGTGTACCATCAATCATGAACATCACATTGGCAGCCCCAAGCTCTTCTACATATGCATGATCGCGGCCATCTGTCCAGATAAGCTGATCGAAACCTTCTTTCATGGCTTCCTGAGCAGGAAGTAATGATCCAGCATAATTCCCCGCTGCTTTAGCAAATCCGAATCCACCTTCGCTTGCACGAGAATATTTGGTTTCGACCTTCACCTTTAAAGGTTTTGAAAAATATGCCCCTACCGGTCCTGTGAGAACCATGTACTTATATGTCTTAGAAGGCTGAACTCCCAGGTAAGGATCTGTAGAGAACATAAATGGCCTGATATACAGCGAATGATGTGCTGCTGTCGGGATCCAGTCCCTGTCAATGTCTACTAGTGCTGCTATACTTTGCACAAAGATATCTTCGGGAAGTTCGGGAGCACATAAGCGTTCCGCGGACTTATTAAAGCGCTCCGCATTCTTGTACGGGCGGAAAACAGTTACTTTTCCATCATCGTGTTTGTACGCTTTCAGACCTTCGAAAAAAGCCTGCCCATAATGGAGCACTGAAATAGCAGGACTAAAAGAAATGTCGCCATAAGGCACTATCTGGAAATTTTTCCATTCGCCGTCTTCGTAATCGGCAATAAACATGTGGTCGGAAAATACTTTTCCGAAGGGTAAATGACTGAAATCTGTTTCTTCCAGCCTTGACTTGTTCGTTTTTGTGATCTTTATATCAAGTGTATCTGTCACGGCATCAGAGGTTTTATAGAATATTTGTACAAAGTAACAATTTTTTGAGGAGGAAAAGGGGAGAATTATTGAAAAAGTACGGGGGATGAAAGCAATGGAGCATATCGCGCTTCGATGAAAGAATGCTAAAACCTGAGAATATCGTATCTTTGTTTAGTAGCGTAGCTCTATTAAATGTTATGGCATACTATAAAGACAAACAAGCGCCCTCTCAAAAAAGTACTGAGAATGCTCTGCAGGAAACTGCAAATTCATACGCCAGCGGATTTGTTTTGGAATCAGAGGAAGACAGACTTTTAAAAGACTCACTTCGACCACCAATCGAAAAGCTTCAGCTTTTTACGAGAATGATCAGAAGAAATGCCATGCTTAAACGGTCTCAATCAAAATAGTTTCTTTTCTATGGATGTAATGGACGAAGAACTTCTTGCGTTCTGGCAAAAACTAAACGAAAACGCGGTGAGATATATCATGGTAGGAGGATTGGCAACTCGTTAACAGGCCGAAAGACCAGCTTGACATAATCGCTCTGAAAAGAACCGTAAATGAGGGGTGATCTCTAATTTTTGAAAGAATTCAGGATATCATATTAATACAATATCCTGAATTTAATCGTCTGCTCAATTTCTTTCAGCTCTTTCAGCACCTGCGGATCGTATTCAGAAACAACATCGGTAATGGCATAGCCTATCTGATGATTAGTCATCAGGAACTGGCCTACAATATTAATATTGTTACGTGCATAAACCTGATTGATCTGAGCCATTATCCCGGGGACATTTTTATGAATATGGATCAGCCGATGTGCATTACCTACCTTAGGTAATTGAAGGCTTGGAAAATTGCCGCTTAAATAGGTGTCGCCATTATTAATAAAAGTTGCCATCCTTTTAGGAATAAACTGAGCGTTGCGGGGATTCTGTTTAGAATCGTCGAAAACTACAATCCCCATTTCCGTCGCTATATCATGAGATAATTTGTGCCGGCTGTTTCCAAGATATCCTATTGTTTTTAATTTAACGGCCCTTTCAAGCTGAACATCCTCCAGCTTTTCACCATCGCCCAACAATAACATACCTACATCCGCAACATACTTTTCTTCGAAAGTTGATTTCTGACGGATAGAAAAGCCGTCCTTGCTGAGTACTTTTATCGCTTCTTCGGGCACATCTCCCACGATCAGACATAGGATTCGATTCTTAGGATATGAAATAGCACGAGGAAGATTATTTACATATAAAAACTCGTCGAAGCTGGGTGTAACATGATCAGCCTTTTCGAGGATGCTCTGGCGAGCTATATTTTCTGTAAATGCATAGAACTTCTGTATCAACCCTGATTCCTTTAGCTGAAAGTCAGAATGACCGTCGCCTATTCCAAAGATGTTGCCTTGCAGTTGCAGTTGTTTCAACAGCTTCACCTTTCCGCCCTCTTCCGAAAGCGGGTTGGATTCATCATACCCTATGATATCTCCTTTATCGTCAAATTTAAAAGTATTCGCATAAATATTCTCTCTCTTGATATAGTAGGGGAGCACAACAGGAGTGATAAACTCTTTAAATCCTCCGGAAACAATCAAAACCTCATCAGCATGTTTTTTGAAGAAATCACGGTTACGGGAGAATGAAGACGAAACTTTTTTCTTGAGGCGACTTACGAGAAGCTTAAGATGTTCTTCATTTGCATGAAGAAGCTGAACCCTTCCGGAAAGACTCTCGCGAAACGAAAGCTTTCCTTCCATAGCGGCATTGGTGAGGTCTTCTATCTTCTTATATATCGCTTCTCTTTCAGGGTGTTTTTTTAAAGATATCCTAACCAGTTCGTCTAACGCCTCAACCTGCGTAAATGTGCTGTCAAAATCTATTATGTAATAATTCTTCATTTATATATCCAATATCGCTACAATTCCCTTATCGTTTGTCCATTGTCAATTGTCCCTTTTCCATTCTCCTCCGTCCATTCTTTTATGCTTTCTTTTACTTGCTTAAACCTGAAATCGGGAAAGAAATGTAAGAATTTATCTGAAGAATAAATCACCTT
>DALYUO010000172.1:8910-10801 GCA_031981225.1 Pararcticibacter sp. | reverse complement strand
AGTAGATGTTAGCCGCGAAGTCGATGTCATTGAAGAAATCCTTCGGATCTATGGATATAACAATATAGCTATTCCTGGCCAGGTCCGTGCATCCATGAATTATGCAGTTAAACCCGACAGGGAAGCAGTACAAAATCAGGTTGCCGACATGCTTTCTTCGAATGGTTTTTTTGAGATCTTGTCTAATTCGCTTACCAGTTCAACATATACAGAAGCACCGGAAAGAGCTGTGCGGATATTGAATCCCTTGAGCAGTGATCTGGATACCATGCGACAGAGCCTGTTATATTCAGGCTTGGAAGCAATAGCGTATAATCAGAACCGCAAGAATGCTGACCTTAGGCTGTATGAATTTGGCCGGATCTATGAAAAGACTGAAGGCGTGTATAGCGAAAACCAGAGACTGGCAATATTTATTACAGGGATGAAACATGCAGCCCAATGGAACCATGTGAATGAGCCGGGTTCGTTTTATAATCTGAAGGCTGCGGTGGATGCGATTATAAAAAGGCTCAGCATTCCGGGGCTTACTGAAGAAGGGTTCGTATCTGATCATTTCGACAAGGCACAACAATATCGTAAAGGAGCGAAACCTTTGGTTTATTTCGGCGCTGTATCTAAATCGGTTTTAAAAAAACTGGACATAGAGAAGGATGTTTTTTATGCTGATTTTGACTGGGATCTATTACTTAAGGCTATTAAAAAGAACAAGATTACCTATAAGGAGGTCTCCAGATTCCCTTCAGTAAAGCGTGATCTATCATTGCTTTTAGATAAAGGTGTTTCGTTTAGTCAGCTGAAGCAGCTTGCTATGCGAACTGAAAAAAATCTGATCAGAGAAGTGAGTGTGTTTGATGTGTACGAGGGCGATAAGCTCCCGGAGGGCAAAAAATCGTATGCCGTAAGCTTCCTGTTGCAAGATGAGGAAAAAACTCTCACCGATAAGCAAATAGATTCGGTAATGAATAAATTAATCCTTATTTTCGGTAAAGAACTTGGGGCTGAAATAAGAAAGTAAACGGGGTGCAGATTGAAGTTGCGGGTTCTATCCAACAACTTACAACTCGCAACTAACAACAAACAACACAAATGTCGCTAACCGGACAATTAGATAGTGTACTTGAAAGCGCGCAGAGATTGATTGAGTTATGTGAAGCATTGCAGGAAGAAAACGATCTGTTAAAGCTTGAAAACCAGTCGCTGAAAGTTGCTGTAGATACGGGTAAAAGCAAGTCGGCAGAGCTTGCAGAAAAGCTTAAAGCGCTTAGGCTCGCACGGTCTCTGGAGAGCATTTCGGTATCAAAATTTGATGCGAATGAAAAAACGCTTGACATAAAGCAAAAAATTAGCGAATTTGTGCGGGAAATAGATAAGTGTATTGTATTGCTTAAAAAGTAGTACTGACGTGAAACAAAGCTCAAATGGGAGAAATCTCCATTAAAATAAATATTGCTGACCGCGTTTATCCTTTAAAGGTAAACATGGAAGAGGAAGAAATTGTAAGAAAGGCAGCTAAATTGATAAATGACCGCATAAAAGAATATCAGGATAATTATGCGGTACGGGATAAACAAGATCTGCTATCAATGTGTGTATTACATTATGCAACCGCTACATTAAGGGCAGAGAAGAAGATGTCGGAAGAAGGAACTGAAGTAGCAGATAAAGTTTATCAGTTAGATCAGCTACTTTCAGAATTCTTTTCTAAGTAATATATTCGTTCTTTATATAATAAGAGCCAAAAGACTTAACCGCAGTTAATTCTTGAGTTTCACTATTGTATTAAACTTAACGCTTCTATATCAAAGGAGTTAATGAAATGTAAATCACCTGGCAATGCCACTTGATTATGATTAAAACTCTAAACTTGTTTGCAGAAGTTTTACAGTAC
>DALYUO010000172.1:7009-8900 GCA_031981225.1 Pararcticibacter sp. | reverse complement strand
AGCTGGCTGCCCAGAATAAGGTAAAGAAAATCTTAAAGGAGGCCGAGAATAACGCTGAGATATTAAAGAAGAACAAGCTTCTTGAAGCGAAGGAAAAATTCCTTCAGATGAAGGCGGAACACGAACAGGAGGTAACGGCAAAAAACAATACCCTGAACCAGCGTGAGAACTCTATCAAGCAGAAAGAACAGTCGATAAACCAGCGGCTCGAAAATACTAACCGTAAAGATCAGGAACTTGAGAACCTGAAGAAGAATCTTGAGAAACAGCTCGAAATTACCAGGATCAAGCAGGAAGAAGTAGATGCGCTGAAATTGCAGCACATTAGTAAACTCGAAACAATAGCAGGCCTGTCTGCAGAAGAAGCGAAGAACCAGTTGGTTGATACTTTGAGAGAAGAAGCCCGTAGCAAAGCTATGATCCAGATCAAGGATATTGTTGATGAGGCGAAGCTTACTGCAAGTAAAGAGGCAAAGAAAGTAGTTATACAAACTATCCAGCGGACAGCAACTGAAGCTGCTATCGAAAATACAGTATCAATATTCAATATTGAAAACGACGAAATAAAGGGTCGGGTGATCGGGCGTGAAGGCCGTAATATCCGTGCGCTTGAAGCAGCTACAGGAGTTGAGATTATTGTGGATGATACTCCTGAAGCAATTATTCTTTCAGGCTTCGATCCAGTAAGGCGTGAGATAGCACGACTTGCCTTACATCGCCTGGTAACGGATGGACGTATCCACCCTGCGCGCATTGAAGAAGTTGTTGCTAAGACGAAAAAGCAAATCGAGGACGAAATTGTCGAGATTGGCGAACGTACCGTGATAGATCTGGGAATCCATGGACTGCATCCGGAACTGATCCGCATGATAGGTCGCATGCGTTACCGCTCTTCCTACGGGCAAAATCTTTTGCAGCACTCACGTGAAGTTGCGAATTTCTGCGCCACTATGGCTTCAGAGCTTGGATTAAACGTAAAGTTGGCGAAGCGTGCCGGATTACTTCATGATATTGGTAAGGTGCCTGATGATAATCCGGAGTTACCACATGCTATCCTTGGAATGCAGCTGGCAGAGAAGTATAAGGAACATCCTGAGGTATGTAATGCTATCGGAGCCCACCACGACGAAATTGAAATGACTTCTATGCTGTCTCCCGTTGTGCAGGCATGCGATGCGATCTCAGGAGCACGTCCTGGTGCAAGACGCGAAGTGGTAGAAAGTTATATTAAGCGTTTAAAAGAACTTGAAGAATTGGCGCTTTCTTATCCGGGTGTCGAAAAGACCTTCGCCATTCAGGCAGGCCGCGAACTTCGCGTCGTTGTAGAAAGCGAACGTGTAAGTGATGCGCAGGCAGAAATACTGGCGACTGATATTTCTAATCGCATCCAGACAGAAATGACCTATCCGGGGCAGATCAAAGTAACGGTTATCCGCGAAACCAGGTCTGTTTCGTACGCAAAATAAAATTGATCTATAGGCCCTCTTCTTCCGGAAGAGGGCTTATTTAAGTAAATGGTGACCAATTTATCTCATGAATAAGCCCGCAAAAAGCTCTAACCCACGCCCTGTTGAAGCAATTGCCGGTCAGTTTAACAGCTTTCATCAGAATAGAACAAATAAGCTTATTCATTACTTTACAATCCCTTTCCTAACCTTCGCCGTACTTGGCCTTATATGGGCAATCCCTTTTCCTCATCTTGACTTTCTTGGCCGCTACAACGGCTTTGTTAATTGGGCGTCTTTCGTAATAGCAATTGCAGTCTATTACTATTATCGAATCTCCCAGGTTTTATCGTATGCTATTCTACTGGGGATTTTTGTTTTTTCGGCTGGCATTGTCGGACTAGAAAAACTACATACGCAACAGGGATGGCCTGAGATGTGGCAGG
>DALYUO010000172.1:6480-6999 GCA_031981225.1 Pararcticibacter sp. | reverse complement strand
ACAAGATCGAAGGCCGTAGTCCTGGCATTACTTATAGTTTCAAAACGTTTGTTAATGGTCCAATATGGCTGTTTTATTCGTTGTTAGGAAACCGAATTAAGTTGTAATCTTTACAGCCCACTTGTATGCCCTTTCTTTGGAGTTAATCTTTAGTTAACATTTAGCTTACCTATACTTAATTAATAGCTAACATCCTGCTAACATTGTGATAATACTTTTGTAGCGAACAAATAAAGCAAAAGTGAAAAAAAATTACATTGTTAAAGTTACAGGACTGCTTATCGTATTTATTCTCATTGTTTTTGGCGCTACAGCGCAACAAACAGGCAGAATTGCGGGAAAAGTAACCGATAAGAAGACGGGGGAGACCCTGATAGGACTTTCTGTTAAAGTAGAGGGTGCTAACAAGGGCTTGTCGACTGATGTTGAAGGAAGATACAATATCGGTGGTTTGGCAGCAGGCCGTTATACGCTTACTTTTTCTTATGTAGGATATCAGACAAAAAAAGTTTCGGATAT
>DALYUO010000172.1:5769-6440 GCA_031981225.1 Pararcticibacter sp. | reverse complement strand
GCAGCTTGAGCAGGTAGTAATTAATGTATCTGCTAAGAGAGAGAGCGTGGGTGCTCTTTATGCTGCCCAAAAAGCGAGTGTAAGGGTTTCGGATGGCATTTCCGCTGAACAAATAAGAAGATCGCCAGATAGAAACACCGGAGAGGTATTAAGGCGTGTAAGTGGAGCGAGCATCCAGGACAATAAATTTGTTGTAATAAGGGGGTTGAGTGATCGCTATAATTCTACGCTATTAAACAATACGCCTTTGCCGAGCACTGAACCTGATCGTAAAGCGTTCTCCTTTGATGTGGTGCCTGCTAATCTTATCGATCAGATTGTTGTGAATAAAACGGCAGCTGCGGATTTACCTGGTGATTTTGCTGGAGGTGTAATTCAAATGAAGACCAAGGATTTTCCCGATCAGCGGACGGTTAGTTTCAACTATAGCGTCGGCTATAATTCGGCTTCAACATTTAAGGCATTTAGAGGGGGAGAAAGAGGCAATTTAGATTTCCTAGGATTCGATAACGGTTCGAGGGCTTTACCGTCTTCTTTTCCATCGAACAGAACAAAGTTCTCCAATTTGCCGTTTGCTCAGAGGGTTGAGCTGGGAAAAGATTTCAAAAACACTTGGGGAGTTAAAGGCTTGGGATCGGCTTTGCCTTCTCAGAGCCTGCAAGTTACATACG
>DALYUO010000172.1:2239-5759 GCA_031981225.1 Pararcticibacter sp. | reverse complement strand
TTTCAAAGAGAAAATCAGGATAAAGTTGGCGTATTGTTGTCTCTTTCTTACAGGGATGGCATGAATATAAATGATCAGCGGAGGGCCGATATTGAGGCTATAGGAGACGAATCTTTCGATTATAATGATAAAATATATAAACACAGTGTTAACCTTGGTGGATTGGCCAATTTCTCTTACACATTTAATAGTTCTAAGATCTCTTTAAAAAATATATACAATAGGGTTTTCGAAGATTCCTATATGGATCGAACAGGAATGGTTCTTGAGAACCCTTCCTCTGATGTCATAAACTCTCAAATTCAGCTCATTCAAAAATCACTTCTTAATTCTCTGATAGAGGGAGAGCATTCTTTTGCAGGGAAACAAAAACTGGATTGGACACTTTCTTTAAGTGCAAGTCAGCAAAATCAACCCGATTTACGCAGGCTTTATTATTCGAGAGATTTGGGAACGGATAATCCATTTGCAGCAAATGTTAATATTGGATCAACAAGTACCAAGAACTCCGGACGGTTTTATTCGGATTTAAAGGACTACATTTATGGCGGTTCTGTTAATTATAATATCCCCTTTAAATGGAGAAGTTTTAATCAGAATTTAAAGGTAGGTATATGGAGCCAGTATAAAACCCGCGACTTTAGCGCGAGACAAATGGGGTATAAGCGAGACCCGAATGAAGAGACAGAATGGTATCTTAGACTTCCGCAGGATGAGATTTTTGCACCCGAAAACATTTCTGCAAGCGGCTTCTACATCGATGAAATTACTTTGCCTAGTGACAAATATGACGCAAATGGATTCCTGAATGCGGGATATGTCATGTTTACAAATGAGCTGAATCCTAAAATAAAGGTTAACTGGGGAATGCGGGTTGAATCGTATATCGAAAATCTGCATGGCTATGATACAAACAATAGACCTGCGGACGTTGACAACGATTATCTGGATTTTCTTCCGTCCGTAAACTTAATCTACAGTACAACAGAGAAGACAAATGTAAGGGCTAGTTTTTCAAGTACTGTTGCAAGAGCAGAATTCCGCGAACTTGCTCCTTTTGCCTTCTATGATTTTGAAACAAACAACACTGTACAGGGTAATAACGATTTAAAACGATCCAGAATCAATAACTACGATTTAAGAATCGAGCATTATCCAACGAGCGGGCAAATTGTTTCTTTGTCTGTCTTCTATAAAGATTTTTCTGATGCGATAGAACAGGTTTTCAATGCAGGATCAACTGCCGCGAGCAAGACCGCGTCATATCAGAATGCGACAAAGGCTTATGTTTATGGAGCGGAATTGGAGTTAAGGCATAGATTAAGCTTCCTGGGAGCCTCTCAGTTCTTCAATAATCTCTCATTCTATACCAATCTGGCATTAATGAAATCTGATGTGAACCTTGACAGGAATAAGCTTGCGAATATTAACGATAGCAGACCTTTACAAGGTCAATCACCATATCTTGTTAATGCCGGATTTCAATACAATGACAATAAATGGGGCTTCAATGCCCTATATAACCGGATAGGAAAGAGAATCAGTATCGTGGGCTTTGGTCGGTATGAAAATGGTTCATTTACACCAGATTATCCGGATATCTATGAAAATCCACGTGACGTTATTGATTTACAAATCTCTAGAAAGGCGTTCAAAAATAAAGGGGAAATTAAATTAAGTGTGAGTGATCTGCTGAATCAGAAAGCAATTCTTTACCAGGATTCTAATAATGACAAAAAGTATTCATCGGATGACCAGATTATTCGATCGATAAAATACGGAACAACCTTTAATCTGTCCGTTGGGTATAATTTCTAAGCTAAGCTTAATGATTTATTAATGTCAATTTAATCATAAGAAAATTGTTAAAAGCTAAAATTGTAAAGTAAAGTTTTAAATATGAAAAGAATTAAATTTTTAGTTGTCGCATTGTTTGCAGTTGGAACGGTTTTGAGCTCATGTAGTAAAGATAACGATGATGAAGGCGAAGTGATTTTGCCACCGGAGACAGTTTCGGGTAATATCACTCAGGATACTCGTCTTACTGCTGACAGGATTTGGAATTTAAATGGAGTGGTGAGGGTAATGAGCGGAGCAACGCTCACTATTGAGGCAGGTACAGTTATTAAAGGAGATCAAACCTCAAGATCTGCATTAATTATAGAAAAAGGTGGAAAAATCAATGCTACAGGAACCGCAGACAAACCGATTATTTTCACATCAAATAAGCCTGCCGGTGAACGAAGGATAGGAGATTGGGCCGGAATTATAATCTGCGGTAAGGCTCCTGTCAACCAAGCCGGTGGCACAGCTCAGTATGAAAGTGGAATCTTAGGACCCGATGTTGCAACTTATGGAGGCGGAGCAAACCCTGATGCTGCTGACAATTCTGGCGTGATGAAGTTTGTGAGAATTGAGTATGCTGGAATTGCATATGGCACGGATAAGGAGATAAACGGCCTGACTCTTGCGGCAGTTGGATCAGGCACGGTACTTGAAAATATACAAGTTTCATATGGTGGAGATGATGGATTTGAGTTTTTTGGTGGTACTGTTAATGCGAAAAATTTGATAGCCTACAGGTGTACAGATGATGATTTTGACTTTGAATACGGGTATTCGGGACACATTCAATTTGCGGTTTCGATTAAAGATCCTGCCATCTTTGATAACTCTTCAAACGGTGCTTCAAATGGCATTGAATGTGATAATGGGTCAGCTGAGACTGATTCGCCAGTAAACAAACCTTTGTTGTCGAACTTCACATTTATTGGTCCTGGTGCTGATGCCAATTCAAAACATAACTCAGGGGTTATCTTTAGAAAAGGGACGGCATTTATACTTCGGAACTCTATTATCGTAAATCATCTTAAGGCGGCTTTCGAATTAGCTACAATAAAAGCGGGAGAACGTCTGGTTGGAGGCGAGTCGGAATTCAAGTATAATCTTGTATGGGGTAATCAAAGTACTTATAAGCTTTCAAATCCTTCTACTACCTCATTCGCAGATGTAGCTGCTCTGGTAACATTCGCTGGTTCTGCTGCAAATGGAAATACCACATTGGCAAACCTGGTTGCTGCTGGAATTACAAGCACAACGCTTGCTTCTCCAAATCTGACACTCGCTGCTAACTCGCCTGCAAAAATAGGAGCAAATTTTACAGGCGTGACGGGTTTTGAAGCGGTTAACTTCAGAGGTGCCATGGATACTAACAATTGGGCTTCTGGTTGGGCTAATTGGGACCCTAATAGCGCTAATTATTAGTAGATTTCTTGGCCCCCTAAAAGGAGGAATTAAATTAAATATATTGTAAAAAAGAGAGCCAGGAGCTCTCTTTTTTTTGCTCGACCTCTGGCGTGGCATATCTTTTAAGTGCTAGCCGTAAGCAAATATGAAAGAAGTATTCGACCTTCGTCTCGGTAAAAGCGCTTCAAAGGACCATAGCATATAAACCTCACCGTCCTTTCTGATGAAAAGTCAATTTGCTAACGCCTATTCCCTCTCCTTTAACTTATCCTCT
>DALYUO010000172.1:0-2215 GCA_031981225.1 Pararcticibacter sp. | reverse complement strand
CCTACAACACTTCGGGCCGTAAAATTTTGTCTCCGGGCGTCTGTAGTTTCGTGCCAGTCGCTTAATGGAACACGGTCGGGCGTCTCTAATGCATATTTATAAACGGGCGCTATAAGCGCTTCAAAATCACCGCGGTTATCTGCCAGGGTTGCCGACCACAAGATCCAGTCGGACTTGGTATAGGTTTTACGGCTGTCGAGGGGGAGTCCATATTTGTTCTGCTTTGTAAGGTAAAATTTAACTTCCTTGTCGTATACCTCTTTGGGGAACAAACCGAGCTTTAATACTTTATCCCAAACCAGATTGTATTTTTGGCTCCAGGTGTTTTTATCGTTAAATGTCAGAGCGTAGTGATCTCCCGCATCGGCTACCACCATCCATCGTTTGGCCATATCTTTAGCCATAGTGGTATACTGGTCAGCAACATCTTTATAGCCTAACATATCAGCGAGCATAGCGTATCCGCCTAAGGCGACAATCGCTTTAACAGAAAGGTTAGCATTCCTTGCAAGGTGTCCGGCAAAATCATCTGTCGACAACTGATTGGCCGGATCAAAACCCTCATTGCTCAAATACTCGGCCCAGGTAGTGAGGGTTTTCCAGTGTTTTTTAGCATACTCTGCGTTGCCTTCAGCTTTGGCGATAGCTGCAGTCAGAATGAGCATATTCCCCGATTCTTCAACTGGCATATCTCCGCCATAGGTTTGGCCATTTGCGATGGGGTAGGTGCCCAGATCATGTGCTGCATAGTTCTTATTCCATTTTCCGCTCTCGCTGTAGTAGAATATTCCATTTAGCATGCCCTTAAGCAAGTCTGAATTATAGAGTAGGAATAAAGGCGCAGAAGGGTACGTGACATCCACCGTTCCGATAGAACCATTGCTGAAATTCTCTTTAGACAGGAACAGAATCTCATTGTCCTTGCTTTTAACAAGCTTATGGGCGGAGATAGCCTGCCTGTATGCAATGATACAAAGTTTTGCATACGTTTCTCCACCTGATTTTACAGCGTCAGCGTAGAGCGTCCGGTCAAACACAGAACATTGCTGCATGACCGATCTATACTCCTTCCCTGCAGTTGATAGCTGGTTTTCGATTGTTTCTGTGCCGGCGTTATTCCACCATGGTCTGAGATTATTATTAAAGTATTGAACCGAGTACAGATCATCATATCCAAGCATGACGAATTGCTCCCGGCCTTTGCTTCCCACTTTGCCGAGCGGAATAACCGTATTTAACATCAGTCCTTCGCCCTTAATCCGGGTAACGGTGTTTGAGGATGGGATAATCAACGAGTTCAGTGCAGCGCCCGATGCTGTGACCGATTGGATGCTTTTATATTCAGAAGGGACAGCAACATACATGTAGCCCCAGTCGATCCGTACATCGTCACCAGTCTTTCTGAGCACAGGTTGCTCTACTGTCCCTGCCTTTAAAATGGAGAGCCCGCCCGAACTATATTTTTGAGCCTCGATCTGTTGATATGGGGTATGAGTAGCGAGGTTTGTTGATGCACCGAGGTATATCTTCACATCATGCGTTTTTCCATCATTTGCTTTTACCGTCGTAGAGATATAGCTGACAGGTCGCGATAACAGTTGGAGGTTGTTCATTAACAGAGGGGAGGTGAATGCGACAGTCAGGTCAACTGTTCCGCAAGTAAACTTATAGATGCTCTGTGTTGCGGTAAGTTCAAAGCTATTCTGAACGGCCGGTAACAATTTTACGGCATCCTGACCCGGCTGCTCTACTGCGAGACCAGCGTCAACAAACGAAGGTCCACCCTCGTTAACAGCATGAATTGCAAGGGCGTTTTTACCAGCCTTAAGGCCATTAACGCCGCCTTCATTTAACGGTATGTAGGAGTATTTCCCTACAAACTTCTGCACGTTATAGATTTTCCGTCCGTTTAGGTAAACGGTAGCATAATCATCATGTCTGATTTTTAGAAAAATTCGTCCGTTACCTTTTTTGCTGAGATTAAAAGTTCTCCTTATCCAGATATCTTTTTTATCCCATGGAGTGTTCGCATCGGCCGAATTACTTCCGGCTGCCCCGGATGCAGTTTTCCATTGGCTGTCATCAAAGTCAACAGCTGTCCAGTCACCGGAAGGTTCAATGCTGGTATAGCTTACAGGGAGAACCTTCTCGTCGGAGGCGGGCAGGACAGTAGCGTAAGCTTTTTCCTGCTTACCAAGGAAACTATATACTTTTC
>DALYUO010000171.1:5697-10830 GCA_031981225.1 Pararcticibacter sp. | reverse complement strand
ATGATAAACACACTAATAAAACCGATATGAAAACACGTATTAAATCTCTCTGCCTGGGTATTATGCTTTCCGCCCTCGTCTCTACAGCAAGCAGGGCGCAGAATGCCGGATATAATGAACCCCACCGTCCCCAGCTGCATTTTTCGCCAGCCGCTAAATGGATGAACGACCCCAACGGGATGGTGTATTTTCAGGGTACCTACCACTTATTTTATCAGTATTTTCCGGGCGGGACTACCTGGGGGCCTATGCACTGGGGACATGCCACCAGTAAAGACCTTGTTCACTGGCAGCAAAAGCCAGTTGCTTTGTATCCCGACAGCTTAGGCTATATTTTCTCGGGAAGCGCCGTGGCGGACGTCAATAATACCTCCGGCTTCGGGAAAAAAGGGCAGGTTCCCCTGGTTGCAATCTTCACCCACCACGATCCTAAAGGGGAGAAAGAAGGGAAAGATACCTTCCAGAATCAAAGTATTGCCTATAGTCTCGACAACGGGAATACCTGGACGAAATACGCCGGTAACCCGGTAGTGAAAAATCCGGGGATCCGGGATTTTCGGGACCCGAAGGTGATGTGGTTTGCAGCAGGTAAAAAGTGGATCATGACGCTGGCCACCAAAGACCGGATCACCTTTTATTCGTCGCCCGACCTGAAGAACTGGAAAAAAGAAAGTGAATTTGGCAAGCAGCGCGGAGCACATGGAGGAGTATGGGAATGCCCTGATCTGTTCCCTTTGTCACTAAATGGCAAAACATATTGGGTATTGATCGTCAGCATTAATCCCGGAGGTCCGAACAGAGGGTCTGCTACCCAGTATTTTGTCGGGCAATTCGATGGACATACCTTTACGTCGGATCAGCAGCAGACCCGGTGGGTGGATTATGGACCGGACAATTATGCAGGCATTACATGGTCAAATACAGGTTCGCGAAAGATCTTCATTGGATGGATGAGCAACTGGGACTACGCCAATCAGGTTCCAACCAATAGCTGGCGTAACGGGGCGACCATTCCAAGAGATTTGAAGCTTGTAAATATAGATGGCCAGATACATCTTACCTCGCAGCCTTCACCTGAGTTGAATAAGCTTGCTGTCAAACCCATCACAATCACAGCTTCAGAAATAGCAAAGACCGGGACGCTGAATGTTACAAAACATCTAAAGCTGCCGGGTCAGTATGCTTTAGATTTTAAACTGGATAAAATAGATTCTTATTCAATAGAGTTGTCTAATGACGAGGGAGAAAAGCTGATTTTGGGGTATAGTAAAACTGAAGACCGGTATTTCATTGACCGTACCCATTCGGGTTTATCCGAATTTAACCCGGGCTTTGCGGGAATCGGCTATGCGCCCCGGCTTACTAAGGCCTCTTCAAGTGACCTGAAATTAATCGTAGATGCTTCGTCCGTTGAGTTGTTTGCCGATAACGGGCTGAGTGTAATGACCAGCTTAGTTTTTCCGAAAAAGCCCTATCAACAGTTGGTCTTTAAAGCAAATAAAGGAATTGTAGTAAAGCATTTATTACTTACTCCTATGAAATCTATTTGGTAAACGTTGCAAACTAAAATAGCCTTCTTCGGAAGGCTATTCGTATATTTTTAGCATGCGTTTTTTGCTTACATAAATATTTTGCGCCTGGTGTAAGGATTGAAAAAGACAAGCAACTAATAGTTTAAAAAGCATATATGAAAACTTTACTATTTTTGACAGCTCTATCAATAAGCGCCACATCTTGCGGATCAAGTTCATCTCCTGAGAAGCGAATGAATATCAGGAACCAGGAACTTAATCAAAAAATTGAAATTTTATCTAAACAGCAGAAAATATTAAGAGACAGTATATTAATCCTGAAAAAAGAAGTTGACGCCATCAAATTTAGATAAACATGACTGTGAAAAAAGTATCAGACATTGGTCATGAGTGAAAAGGAATTTCTAAGGATATTACAGGATAACCAAGGCATTATCCATAAGATTTGCCAGATTTACCGCGATAGTCCTGAAGACCGCGAAGATCTTTTTCAGGAAGTCATTTTCCAACTTTGGAGATCATACCCATCTTTCAGTGGTGGTTCAAAAATTTCAACATGGCTTTATCGTGTTGCACTGAACACAGCTTTGGCAACATTTAGAAAAAGCAAGCCAAATGTTACTTCGGCCGAGTATCTTCCGGATGTGCAATTTGAACACATTAATAATGAGCATAATGAAAGACAGGAACAGCTTCTTGCGGGTATAAGACAGTTAAGTGAACCAGACCGGGCACTGATTGCATTGTATCTTGATGAATTAAGTTATCAGCAAATTGCAGGAATACTGGGCATCAGCGAAAGTAATGTAGGAGTAAAGCTTAACCGCATAAAAGCAAGACTGCAAAAAATAATAAAGTAAACCATGGAAATTGAAGAATTAAGAAATGAATGGCAAAGCATTAAAACGCCACAAATAGACCTTGATCGACTTAAGGAGATGACAACAGAAAAAAGTCACCCCGTGCTTAAGGGTATTAGAAAGCAACTCACAATGGAGCTGACAGGATGGTCGGCGTTCCTTATTATTTGCTTTACAGGCTTGGATGCTGATCAGAAACCTATCCTTGCAAATGCTCTATTAATAATGTCTGTATCTCTCCCTATGATTTTCAATATCTACGGTTATAAACTATCGAAGGAAATTATTGCGGGCCAGGACATCTGTTCATCACTCCAAAATCGAACTGACTCCCTTCGGCGTTTTGCTATAGCGACTGTAGTGCTAAGAATATTGCTAATTGTAGGCGTTGGTTACTTTTTTATATCCACCATCACTATCACCCAGGGAAAACTTATGTTGCTTGGAGCTGGAAGCTTGTTTTTAATACTTCCACTTTACTTGTTGGTTCGGACATGGACTAAAAGGATAGGCAAATTAAACGGTACCCTCAGGTTATTAAAAGAGAATAGCCAGGCGTCCTAACACCAAGACAATGCCGCCCTTGCCGGAAATAATATAAAAGGATTGATATATTCAAAAAGGATGAAAAAAGTGCTACGAAGACTTTTCCTCTGCACTTTTTTTTAAGATGACATAGTTACAGTGTGATTTTGAAAAGCATCAGCGCTTGTTATCCCTTGTCTGAGGAGGAACATTGCACGAGTTACCAGCACAGCAGCACCCTGCGTTGAAAATCGCCTGATATAAAAATAATGCAGCCATTAAACCAAGCCACCCGCTTGATGCCCGGTAAGCTTCAACTAAAATGATCAGGCCGATTGCCAGCCTGAGCCATCGCATGAAATGCCAGTTTCTAAGAAGGGTATTTCTCAAGGTGTTCATCCTGTCCTCCTGTTTAATTTTGTCCATGCTCCGCCATTGTACACTTCTTCAATACCTGCTGATTTAAGCAACCGAACCGCTGAGGCACTTCGCATACCGGATGCACAGCATGTTATTACCGGTTTATTTTTCTTTTTCAGCATGGAAACGCTCGCATGTAGTTTATCCAGTGGAATATTAAGCGAACCGTCGATATGGCCGCTTTTATATTCCCCGGGTGTTCTGACATCTACAATAAGTGCTCCGGCGTTAATTAGTTCGCTGAAATTTACCGGATTACTGCGGCACATTAAGAATTTAAATAGGTCTGTCATAGTACTTTATTGAATTGAGTTTATTATCCTGATCTATTAGTGCAAGGTGCCCTTAATTCTTTAGCTCCCTGGGAACATTTGTTGGATAAGAAGGAACTTTGAACAAAATGAGTATTTTCTCAAGAGGACAGAATCCGGTAACAGACGATTGCAGCAGATTAAATCCAACAAATACTGCAAGCCATAGCCAGTTAATGCTGACGGTGAATGTAATTAAAGCACTGATTAAAACCATAGAGCCTGCAACGGCCCTGATAATACGTTCTCTCATGATTGTTATTTTAATTGTTAATAAACTGATGCTTCTACTGGTAACAAGAAGCCCCTTACCGGAAACTGCGAATTATTCTTGCTGTTAAATTCCTTTATGAGGCCAAGAGCTTTTGTCGCTTTCTCTTCTTCTGTAAAACTGAAAAGGAATATAGAGTTATAGCTCTCCGTCCCGCTGCTGAACCAATGGTCCAGCAGGTTCCCGAGCGACTTTTCTTTAAATCCGGTTATCGCAGAAGTGCTGAAAATACTAATTCCCGCATCCTGGAGGATTCTGGTGATATCTTCGCTGCTTTCCTGCAGCCCCGTTATTATTAATAGCTTCATATTGTGTCTGTTTAGATTATTGAATTTTTTTCCTCATCATTTTATAGTACAGAAGCGGAACAACAATCAGCGTCAGGAAGGTCGATGTAATCGTTCCGCCCATAAGGGAGATTGCCAATCCCTGAAATATCGGGTCGAAGAGAATCACTACAGCCCCCAGCGCTACTGCTCCGGCGGTCAGAAGGATAGGAGTAGTCCTCACTGCCCCCGCCTCAATGATCGCCTGTTTCAGAGGAATGTTCTCCCTGATCCTGATGTTGATAAAATCAATTAAGAGCACTGAATTTCTCACCATTACTCCGGCAAGGGCGATAAAGCCGATCATCGACGTCGCCGTGAAGTAGCTCCCCATAAGCCAGTGCCCCACGATGATCCCAATCAGCGAGAGGGGAATCGCGGCGAGCATGATCACCGGAACTTTGAAATCCTGAAACCAGCCGACAATGAGTACATAGATAATGATGATTACCACAAGGAAAGCGATCCCGAGATCCCTAAATACCTCATGGGTGATTTGCCATTCGCCATCCCATTTCAGGGTATAGTTGTCTTCAAACTCGGGTTGTTTGCTGTATTCCTCCGTTAGTGAATATCCCTGGGGCAGCTTTATGTCTTTCAACCTTTCGGAGATACTGCTCATGGCATAAAAAGGACTTTCGAGTTTTCCGGCCATGTCGCCCACCACGTAAACTACCCGTTTCTGGTTTTTGCGGTAAATACTCTTCGGACTGGTATCTTTAGTGATGTTTACCAGATCGCCTACCGGGACGGCGTTACCCTGCTGTCCGATCACTCTGATGCTCTTCAGTTCGTTGATTCCGTCTTTCGACTGGTCGTTCAGCTGAAGCCGTATGTTTACCTGCTCAAAAGAAGACGGGTTATGAAGAGTGCCGGCGTCCATGCCCG
>DALYUO010000171.1:992-5660 GCA_031981225.1 Pararcticibacter sp. | reverse complement strand
CAGCATTCATCGTCGCCACGATTTGCTGCGGGGCTATACCGTATTTCATCGCCTTCTCCTTATCTACGTCAAAGCGGTATTCCGGCTGGTCATCTTCTATCATCCAGTCGACATCAACTACGTCGGGCGTTTCTGCCAGCATCTTCTTTACATTTCGTGCTACTTCAACCTGCTGATCATAATCGGGTCCATAAATTTCTGCTACGAGGGTAGAAAGCACCGGAGGACCCGGAGGTACTTCCACTATTTTGACGTTGGCATTATAGCGTTTTCCTATCGACTGTACGCCAGCCCTTACTGACTTGGCAATGTCATGGCTTTGCAGGCTGCGGTCTTTCTTGTCGACGAGGTTTACCTGTATGTCGGCAACGTTGTCTCCGCGGCGCAGGTCGTAATGCCGTACCAGCCCGTTAAAGCTTATAGGGCCGGCAGTTCCGGTGTATGTCTGATAGTTGACAACAAGCGGTTGTGTGGCTATATACTGGGCAATTTCACGTGTGGTCGCATTGGTCTTTTCCAATGGGGTTCCTTCGGGCATGTCGATAACGACCTGGAATTCATTCTTGTTATCAAAGGGAAGCATCTTTACGGCAACCGATTTTGTGTAGAACAGAACGAAGGAGGCCAGCAATACAATCACCACACTTCCCATAAAGATCCATCTCTTTTTGCCCGACTGAAGCAGAGGGCTGATGAAGGAATAATAGATCTTGTAAATGCGCGACTGCTCCATCTTTACCGGTTCCTTTTCTTTATGGCCATCCTTTTCGCGCAGGAAAAGATATCCAAGGTAAGGGGTGAGGGTGAGCGCCACCACCAGTGATAGCAACATGGCTATAGAAGCCCCAATCGGCATCGGACTCATGTAAGGGCCCATCAGGCCGGATACAAATGCCATGGGGAGAACTGCTGCGATTACTGTAAAGGTTGCTAGTATAGTAGGATTGCCTACTTCATTGATGGCGAAAATGGCTGCCTGGTGAAAGGGGAGCCGCTTCATTTTAAAATGCCGGTGCATGTTCTCGGCGATAATGATAGAATCGTCCACTACGATCCCTGTGATGAACACCAGGGCAAACAGGGTGATCCGGTTGAGCGTATAGTCGAGGAAGTAGTAGCTGAAGAGGGTGAGGGCAAAAGTTACCGGTACCGAAAGGAATACCACCAGTCCGCCGCGCCAGCCCATTGCCAGCATGACAAAAAGCGTAACAACCACAATCGCTATAAATAAATGAAACAGCAGTTCGGCGACCTTGTGCGATGCCGTTTCTCCATAGTTCCTCGTTGTGGTGAGGTGAACATCAGAAGGGATCAGATCTTTTTTAAGGTTTTCTGCCTTTCGGAGGATCTGTTCTGATAACTTCATCGCATCGGATCCTTTCTTTTTGGCAATGGAAAGAGTGACGGCGGGATATTCTGAGGGAAACGCAGCTGTATTGGCCGCATCGGCTTTTCCAAACCCGAACCCCACATACTGAGCAGGTGTTGCGGGACCATCTTCAACTTTTGCCACCTGATGAAGGTATACCGGCTGCTGCTGGTTAATCCCGACGATCATATTTCCTGCTTCTTCAGCACTGCTGATAAAGCTGTTGGTAGTAACAGAGAATGCGGGATCCGCCTTCAGCATCATTCCGGAGGTCATGGCGCTGTTGCCAGCCTGTATTTGCCGGGCAATGCTTAGAAAGTCGACCCGGTTTTCTGCCATTTTATCTTTGTCCAATACAATTTTAAGCTCCCTGCTCCGGCCTCCTGTAATGTTCACGGCTGCCACGTCGGGGATCTTCTTGATCTCGTTGCCAAGTGTCTGCCCGATCTGCTTCAGCATATAGTCGTCGTATTTTTCGCTCCAGAGTGTGAGCCCCAGTACAGGGACATCGTCTATCGACCTGGTCTTGATCAGCGGCATTGTTACTCCAGATGGCATCTTATCCATATTTTTTAGAAGCTCGTTATAGAGCTTTACCAGTGACCGTTCCGGATCTTCGCCGACATAAAACTGAACGATGAGCATTCCCTGGCCTTTCATGCTCGTGGAATGAACATATTCTACCCCTTTAATATTGGAGACTATTTTTTCGACCGGGGCAATTACCCGTGTTTCGACTTCCTGCGGAGTGGCTCCGGGGAAGCCGATAAAAATATCGGCAAGCGGTACTTCTATCTGCGGTTCTTCTTCCCGTGGTATCAGATAGGTGCTGTAAGCTCCTATCAGCAGGAAGGCAAACATCAGCAGAATGGTGAGTTTCGACTGTATAAATGCGCTTGCTATTTTGCCTGAAAATCCTTCTTTCATGTGTTTACGTGTTGTGTTATGAGTTGTGTGTTGAAGGCTTATTGAGCTAATTCTTTCACAGGGGCGCCGTTGTAGAGACGGCCTTCGGCCTCAAGGATAAATTTTTCGTTCTTGCCCAGGCCCGACAGGACTTCTGCCTCGCCGTTATACTGTTTGCCCAGTCTTACCCAGCGTAATACAGCCTGTTTGTTATTGCTTACTGTATAGATGCCGTTCATCTGATCCTTTCTGACAATACTTTTGAGCGGTACGAGAATACTGCGGTCGCTGGTAGCTGCGGGAGTATCTGAAGAAAGAGGGACGAATACATGAACAAACATCCCTGAATACATCCCTTTTGTTTCGCGATCAGGAACCGAGATCTTAATGAGGTATTGTCCGCCTGTGGAAGCGGATGACTGATTGATTTCGCGGATGATGCCCATAAAGCTTTTACCGCCCGATTTAATACTAAGCTCTGCCTGCTGTCCGGTTCTGATCTTGCCGATCTCTGTTTCGGGTATAGCTGCTGTTACCTCAAATCCCCCTTGTTGTTCTATCGTAAGGATAGGTAAACCCGGACTGGCCATGTTTCCGGCATCGGCCAGTTTTCTTGTTACCACGCCTGAAAAAGGGGCACGTAGATTCGTATAGGCCAGCATTGCTTCTGCCTCGTTTTTCATTTGGCGGGCAGCCTTCAGTCGTGCTTTTGCAGAGGCGTGCTGAAGGGAGATGTTATCCAGCTCTTTTGCCGATGCACTCTGTTCTTTATAAAGAGCGTTATACCGCTGAAAGTCTTTTGCTGCATTTTGGTAAGCTGCATCTGCCTCGGCTATTGCAGCCTCAGTCTGGGCTTTTTTGGCCAGGATATCTTCATTGCTGATACTGGCGAGAAGCTGACCTTTTGTAACCCTGTCGCCTGCTTTTACGTGAATGGCTGTGATATAACCCATCACCCTGGTGCTGATGTCGGCGCTGCGTGAAGATTGTACCTGGCCGCTGGCTGTAATACCATCTTTATCAGAGGAGGAAGGGAGCGCTGTTTTTACCGTAATGGTTTTAACGCTGCTGGCAGGAGATGGTTGATTTCCTGACGAACATGCATGCAATGACAAGATGCCTGCTGCTGTTAGTATGGATAAGCTGTTAAAAAATTGTTTCATGATTATTAGGCTTGATTTAAATCTTTTCTGTACTTGTTAAAAAGCGGAGACGTTCTGCCGTCACTTTACTGAGGAATATCGATTGTGCCAGCAGCAACTTTTGCTGCGAAAGCTGTGTTTGAGCTACCAGTACGTCGGTAGTATTAGCCAGCCCTTGCTGGTACCTGTTTTTCAGGATACGGAGCGCTTCTGCAGCATGTTCTACTGCTATTTTTGCCTGTTCTGTTTTAAATTTTGCGTCTGAAAGATCGCGCCGTGTTTTGTCGAGTTCGGTCTGCGCCTGTTCTTTCTGGCTTTCAAACTGAACGGCTAACTTATCGCGTTCGAGCTTTTGCTGGTTAACGATGTTCCTGGTTTTATTTCCGCTGAAGATGTTCCAGGAGAGCTGGATTCCGGCAAGCCAGGAGGTTGCGCCGCTTCCGGCGAAGTCCTTGTCGTTGATCTGGTAGTTCCCAAAAGCATTGAGCTTTGGAAGCCAGCTCATTTTAGCTGATTTGATGCCATTTTCTGAAGCTTCAATCGCCTTTTTCATAGCAAGAAAATCGGCTCTTCCGGCGGGAACGACGAGGTCGTTCTCTTTTTTGCTGTCTGCAACGAATTCCGTTTGTGGTTTTTCCGTTTGATATACAGTGCCCGAAGGTTTGCCAAGCAGAAGGCTAAGGAAATCAGACGCGTTTTGAATATTGCTTTTTGCAGAAGCCAGGTCGCTTTCTATTCCCGAGACATTCACCTGCACATTCAGCAAGTCTGATTTTTGCAGAAGCCCTTGCTTTACCCTGTTATCTGTAAAAGTGTAAATGGCTTTGGCCGTATTCAGCGCATCTTCAAGTACCTCTCTGGCTTCTGCAGCCAGCTGAAGCTGGTAGTAGGCATTCTTTACCTGAAACTCAAGGTATTCAATGGTTCGTTTCTTTTTATACGTATAGAGCTCTGCCTCATTCTTTGCGGCTTTGCGCTGCCAGATGAGATCCGGATTAATCAGCGGCTGCTGCACTTCAAGCTTTGTCGAAAAATCGCTTGTAGCCGAGGGGTGGTTGAGCAGGCCGGGGTTGAAATCGTTTTGTGTGATTGTCCGCTGCTGGAGTTTAAAGCCGAAAGCATTCAATGGATTATTTGTGCTGAGCGCTGAATAGGAGATGCCAGCCAGGGGGAGAAATATGACGTCGGTTTGTTTATACCGTGCCCTGGCAATCTTTTCGTCGAGCTCTGCTACCTGTATGTCGCGGTTGT
>DALYUO010000171.1:475-982 GCA_031981225.1 Pararcticibacter sp. | reverse complement strand
GGCAACAGCATCGTCCAGGTTCAGTTTTTCAGACGCCCGCTGTGCTTTTACCGCAAAAGAGGGCATCAGGGCGAATAACAGAAGAAAAACGGATAATTGATTTGTTGTCATGTATTTCACTGATTTATCGTTAGCATCTCCGTCTTTATTCAGGAGACACCACAAAAATCAGGAATCACAAATCCGCCGTCTGGAACATTTGTTGGATAGCAGTGAGTTTTTTGAATTAATTCAAAAGTTCAATACTATTTCGCCCCAGCTTTACCAATTTCTTCTTCTCCATGGTGCGTAACAGGCGGCTTACAGCTTCACGGTGGGTGTGCAGTTCATCGGCTATCTGCTGATGAGTGATGGTTAACGTATTACTGTCAGCAGCTGTGCATCTTTGCTCAATATAGTGAAGTATTTGCTGGTCGAGATTACTGAAAGCAACAAGGTCTATCACCCGGATAAGCTCTTCAAAACGGTTGCTGTAAGTACTGTTAATGAACATTCTCCATTCGGGGT
>DALYUO010000171.1:0-331 GCA_031981225.1 Pararcticibacter sp. | reverse complement strand
CGCGCAGGTTTCAGAAGGGTAGAGGTGATACAGGAATACTTCTCTTCCTTCGTCATCTTCCCTTACAATACGCAATACTCCCTTTTGAACGATGGGAATAAAAATAATATCATCCCCCGGAAGGAGAAATACTGCATCTTTTTTGACCTGTTTCGTTCTCGTATGCTGTTTGATTTCTTCCAGCAGGCGCTGATCTGTGAAAAATAAGTCGGGCATGGCTTGTTATAATTACAACGAAGCTAAATAATATCAAAAGGAAATGGAAATTTGCTACCCCATGTTCTCAAATCTATCCCTTAAGCGGAATACTGAAAAAGAATGTAGACCCTTC
>DALYUO010000170.1:3804-10845 GCA_031981225.1 Pararcticibacter sp. | reverse complement strand
CACCAATCCGATGTTTAAGTCGAATCAGGCCTTACATGAAGCAATGGGTTATATTTTAAGCATGGGTTTTGTATTCAAAGCAAAGCCTGAAGCGTTTGCAAGTTCAGCCTGCGCAAACAAAATGGTTCATTAAACACAGTCCAGAAAACGGATTCAAGATCGGCGCGTCATAAACGCACCTGAATATTACGCGCTAAAGAAGTTTCCTGAAAAGCTCGCAACCATTCTTCCACCACTCTGCTTTAAAGTGGTTTTATACTGATTTCCTTTGTATAATTGTATTTTAATCGTTCCATGGACATCAGCTTATTGCTTAGTAATATCGCCAGATACATTGATCTTACCAAAGAAGAGCAGGATCATTTCGCTTCGCTTCTTCACCACAAAAAGCTAAAAAGAAAACAATTTATACTTGAAGAGGGCGAGGTAAATACAAAAAGTACATTTGTTACTTCGGGCTGCCTCAGAAGCTATATTGTTGATAAGAACGGAACGGAGCACGTTCTGCAATTTGCGCCGCGCGAATGGTGGATCGTTGATATGCGAAGTTTCATCACAGGCTCACCTGCGAAGTTAAACATAGACGCCCTTGAAGAAAGCGAAATCATCTATATCAATAAGACTGATTTCGATAACCTATACCTCGCTGTACCGAAATTCGAAAGGTTTAGCAGGATTCTTGGGCAGTACTCGCTTGCTGCCTATCAGTACCGGCAAATTGATAGTATTGCACTTCCTGCGATGGAGCGGTATAAGCATTTCTGCCAGTTGTATCCTTCCCTGATCAAAAGTCTCCCCCAAAAACAAGTGGCCTCTTATATTGGTGTCACACCCGAATTCCTAAGTAAAATGCTCAATACCACGCTTATTAAATAACTTTCAGATCCTGTAAACGGCAAAAGGATTTCAGTTTTATTAAAAGCGCAAGCTTTTCGTACTTTTGCACCATGCTTTCTTATACAGAAGAAAATTATCTAAAGGCTCTGTTGCATCTCACGCTGGAGGTTCAGCATAAGAATGAGGCCGGAACAAATCAGCTTGCTTTTTATCTTGGTGTAAAACCCGCAACAGCAACAGATATGCTCAGGAAACTAAAAGAGAAGAAACTCATTTCTTATGAGAAATATGGTAAGATTTCTTTATCCGAAGAAGGCAGAAAAAAAGCAGTAGAAGTAGAGAGAAAGCACAGGCTGTGGGAAACATTCCTCTACGAGAAACTGGAGTTCAGCTGGGATGAGGTACATGAGGTGGCCGAACAGCTTGAGCATATCCAGTCGCCTAAACTGGTGGAAAAGCTTGACAAGTTCCTGGGTCACCCGGAGTACGACCCGCATGGCGACGCCATTCCTGATGCGAAAGGCTATCTTAAGCCATCTTTCAAAAAAACGCTTGCTGAAGCGGATGCCGGAACAAAATGCAGAATGGTCGCAGTCAAAGATAATTCAGCGCCATTTCTGCAATATGTAAGTCAGCTAAACCTCGCCATAGACACCGATATACAGGTTGTGTCGCTTCAACCCTATGATGGGTCTATGGAGATAATTATTAATAATGAAACGAGAACAACCGTTTCGCAAAAATTTGCAGAAAACATTTTAATCGTTTAGTAAGTTGCAGCTATATGCTGCAAAAAAGGAGAAATGGCGTCTGCAGACGCTTGCAGTATCAACACATCATTATGAATATCAATATCAAAAATAAAAAAGCATATTTTGAATACCATATCCTTGATAAGTATATCGCAGGTATTGAACTTTTGGGTACTGAAATTAAGTCTATCCGCGAAGGAAAGGCGAACCTAAATGATGCATTCTGCTCCTTCTTTAACGACCATCTGTACGTGCGAAATATGCATATTGCCGAGTATTCCCATGGCTCCTTTTATAATCATGAGGCCAAACGCGACCGCGCGCTGCTCCTCACAAAAAAAGAGCTAAAAAAGCTTCGTGAAAAAGGTGAAGAAAAAGGATATACGATTGTTCCTCTACATCTTTTTATCAGCGAAAGAGGCTTCGCCAAACTAGAAATAGGCCTGGCGCAGGGAAAGAAGACTTTCGACAAACGGGATAGCATAAAAGAACGTGAGAGTAAGATTGAACTCGACAGAGCAATGAAACGGTAAGGCCCAATAGGCCTGTCACGCTACCACGCCTGATCACCTACCAGAGGAACAAACCTGAATGTATCTAATTCTATGCGCTCGTAATCCGTATCGCTTACCCTCATCACAGTAACCATCTTTTGCGATTTTTCGTCACCTACCGGGATCACCATCGTCCCTCCTACTTTTAACTGCTTCAGCATAATTTCCGGCACAAACGGAGCCCCTGCAGTAACCAGAATTTTATCATAAGGGGCACATTCAGCTATTCCCCTGGATCCGTCTCCAAGAAAGAAGTTAGGACGATAACCCATCTTTGTCAAAAACAGCTTTGCCCGTTGATACAACTTTTCCTGGCGCTCTATGGTATAAACAACCGCTCCAAGTTCCAGAAGAATACAGGTTTGATAACCAGACCCTGTACCGATCTCCAGCACCTTATCGCCCTCTCTGATGTTAAGCAGCTGTGTTTGATAAGCCACGGTATACGGCTGAGAAATAGTTTGTCCCTCCCCTATTGGGAAGGCTATATCTCTATATGCCTGATTCCAGAAAGTCTCGTCAAAGAAAAAATGGCGTTGTACCTTCCCTATGGCATCCAGCACCCTTTTATCTTCAATCTTCCGTTCTTCTCTCAGCTGTGTTACCAGTTTTTTTCTGGCACCTCTTTCCCGGTAATTATCTACAAACTTAAACGCCATTCTTCGGCAAAAATAACCTTCCTTAACGTTATATAATAATCGAAAACAAATCATAACTTTATCCATTTCAGTATCAGTTTTATAAATTGCATCTGAAACAGAAAACCAATTCAAACTTTAAATCGGGTGTATGAAAAAAACTTTACTTTTAATTTTACTTATTTCACCGTTTATAAGCAAATCGCAGCAAAGCAATATCAGCAACCGCAGTAACAATATATATCAGCGCAGTTTCAATAATTCTACGGCATATTCTTACAGTATAGGATATAAAATCCTAAGTTTTGAAGAGTTTCCGCGGATCCTGGACCAGACCGACAACAATGCGCTCAGACGCTCTGCCCTAAACGGTATCATTTTAAAATACAATAACAAACAGATAAGCTACAGGCTTGCAGGCAGCTTTTATTCCGATCGTATCACATTTCAAAATGGATGTGATGAATGTGAAGAAATTGAGGGGAGACTTAAAGATACCCATATAAAGTTAGGCTTTGAAAAGAACTTTACTTACGGCACCATTCAACCCTACTTCGGAATCGACCTGGGCATAAAAAGGAGTATCTTTAAAGGCGATGTACAAAGCACATTTCAAACGCTTAACTCCGAGCAAGAATATGACGTAAAGACAGAGAAAAACGGATTGTCCGTTTCTCCGCTGCTGGGTATCAAGTTGAATATAATTGACCATTTCAGCATCACAGCCGAAAGCACAATAGATGTCTTCTATAGTTACGAACGACAGGAAAGGGCGAACAATGCTAATCCAGGCAGTCGCACATTACATAAGTACTACAAGTGGGAGTATCTGTTGAAGCCTTTAGGAATGCTAAGTCTGCAGTATAATTTTGGTGCGATATATTAGTATGGATCCACATCCACCTGGATGAGCGTTCCCTTATTGTGCTTGTCTGCTTCGAAGTTTAATAGCAGTCCGCGTAAAAACTCTTTCACTTTACTAATCGCGATACCATCGCGCTCAACTTTAATATAGAGTGTTTTTATGAAGAAATTCCTGATGCGGCCCACCAGTGGATCTTCAGGTCCGAGAACACGTTCTCCAAGCGCTTTTTTCAGCTCCTGTCCCAGCCGGTTCGCCACAGCGCTTAAGGCATTCGAATCTTTATGCTTTACATCTATCCGGATCATCCTGTATAAAGGCGGATACCTGAAGCTCTTCCTTTCAGCAATTTCCACCCTGAAGAGATCTTCATAGTCGTGCTCTATCACTTGTTGTATCACCCTGTGATTGGTACTATAAGCCTGGATAATAACCGTCCCCGGCTTGCCGCGTCTTCCGGCGCGCCCTCCAACTTGCGAAAGGAGCTGAAAACTTCTTTCAAAAGCCCTGAAGTCAGGATAGTTAAGCAGACTGTCGGCATTAATGATACCAATAAGCGTTACATGGTCAAAATCAAGCCCCTTGGCAACGATCTGTGTCCCTACCAGCACATCTATCCTCCGCTCTTCAAAATCGTTCAGGATCCTCTGAAAGCTGTTCTTGCTCCGCGTCGTATCCAGGTCCATGCGGGCAATCCTCGCTTCAGGAAAGATAAACTGAAGATCGTCCTCTATCTTTTCTGTACCAAAGCCCTTCTGTTCAATATGCGTAGAACCGCAAGCAGGGCAAACCGGAACAGTATCTTGTTTATATCCGCAATAATGGCAATGTAGCTTTCCTGTACTCTTATGATATGTAAGACTTACATCACAATGAATACACTGGGGTATATAACCGCAGGTTTTACAAATTAACAAGGGAGTATAACCCCTCCTGTTCTGGAACAGGATCACCTGCTCCTTCTTTTCGAGGGCAGCTTTAATACCATCGATAAGCACGCTTGTAAAATGCGACTGTATGGTCTTTTTACTTGTCTCCTCCGCGATACTCACTACCTTGATCGAAGGCAGATTTGATTCTCCGTAACGCTGTCTGAGCTCAGCAAAGCCGTATTTTCCCGTCTTCGAATTAAAGTAACTCTCCAGCGAAGGGGTGGCTGAGCCGAGCAGTACTTTAGCATCATGCAGGCGTCCGGCATAAATCGCTGTATCCCTGGCGTGGTATCTTGGCGCGGGATCATATTGCTTATAGGACGACTCGTGTTCTTCATCCACTACGATCAGTCCCAGCCCGGTGAAAGGCAGGAAGACCGCCGACCTCGCTCCCAATACTACGTTATATTCGTTGTTGAGTACCTTTGTCCATACTTCAGCACGTTCGTTATCCCCCAACCTTGAATGGTAAATTCCAATTTTGCTTCCGAAATATTCCCTGAGTCTTTCTATGATCTGCGTTGTAAGTGCTATTTCGGGCAACAGATACAACACCTGCCTCCCCGACTGGATACACTCCTCAATCAGCCGGATATAGACTTGCGTTTTACCCGAAGATGTAATACCGTGCAGCAATACCACATCTTTCTCTTCAAACAATGCTTTTATACTTCCCAAAGTTTGCTCCTGCTCTTCACTAAGCGCAAACTCCTTCAGATGCTCATAATCTCCTTCCTTAAGCCTGCTTACAACCCGATTCTCCAGAACAAATATCTCTTTGTCAATTAAAGCTTTTAACGGTCCATTGCCGCTTCCGCTTTCCTCAAGGATTTCTTTTTTTGCTATATAGGGATTGCTTCTGCTTAACTTCAGATAAGCGAGAAGGATATCCAGTTGCTTCGGACTCCGTTCAAGCACATTGAACAGGGCTTTCCTGTTGTCAGCATCGGTATAAAATGAGTTGAGCGTGATATACGCAACTTGTTTCGGCTTATAACGCTCGATAACTTCTTCGGATATATGGATAATGCCTTTATCAAAAAGCGATTTCAGCAACCTGAATACCGATTTCTGGCCAAGTAACTTTACAATATCGCTTACCTTTAGTTCTGGCTGGATCTCAAGGGCATCTATAATGAGAAATTCCTTATCATTGAGATCATTTTTATCATAAACAGCATCCTTAAGCAAAACCACCCGGGTCTCACTGGCCAGCTTCAAAGCCGATGGAAGCGCTGCCTGCATCACTTCGCCGAGGTGACACATATAATACGCAGAAATCCACTCCCAGAGCTTAAGCTGATGCTGGTTTACAACAGCACTCTCGTCGAGTATGTCGATCACATATTTAGCCTCATACAGTTTCGGTGGGTTCTCACTTATATGATAAATGATAGCAGTGTAAATTCTGCTTTTGCCAAATTGCACTACCACCCTCTTCCCAACGGCCACCTGCTCATTCAGCGATTGCGGCACCCGGTAAGTATAGGTCTTGGATATAGCCAGGGGCAGGATTACATCAACAAAGAATGTCTTTAACTCTCCCTTCTCTTCATTCAGTTCCAGCATTATTTATTTTTAACAGCAGCCAGCATTAGAAATAACCAGCCTATAATAAACATCAGGCCACCAATTGGAGTTATTGGCCCAAGGAAACCGGCGCTTAAGCCGGTTACGGCACGGGTAGAGAGTAAATATAACGAGCCTGAAAAGAGAAGAATGCCCAGGATAAAAGCATAATAAGCTATATTGATGAAGCCGTCGCGATATTTAGCAACAGTTGAAAGAAATAGCAATGCCAGGGTGTGATAAAAATGGTAGCTGACCGCCGTCTTCCAGTTCTCAAGATCTGATGCTGAAATGCGGGGCTTCAGTCCGTGTGCTCCGAATGCGCCAAGAATAACAGCAGCAATACCAAATACAGAAGCAGTAATGATAATTTTCCTGTTCATATCTTTCTAAATATGCTAAATTAAGTAAACCTTACAACATTTCTAATTGTAAAGATTAAATTTGCAGACAGACCATGAGGAAAATAATCATTCTATGTTCTGTTCTGTTAATAGCTATTGCTGTAATTGCGGTAAAATACTTTTCAGAACTTTCTGGCAACACCAATAGCAGCGCAAAAGTATTAAAATATATACCTTCTGATGCCGCTTTAATATTGAGTTTTAATAATGATGAGTCATTTTATGACATATTCAGCGATTACGAACTCTTCGATGCTATTATTGGCCAAACGAGAGCGGCAGAACTCGAGCAGTTATACAACCTGTTACTTAAACAACCGTCGCTAAAGGAAATCACAGGAGGCGAAAAAGCATTCCTTTCATTCCATCCCGGCAAAGCCGACTCTGTAAGCCTCCTTTTTTCTATGGGCTTTAATGAGAAGGCAAGTGAGAACGACATTCAGGACTATTTTATCAATCTTCCCGGAGTATCGCTTACAAAACTACCGGATGC
>DALYUO010000170.1:0-3794 GCA_031981225.1 Pararcticibacter sp. | reverse complement strand
TTAAATACCATCAGCAAAGCTTTTTTTCTTTACATAGCAAACGGCGCTGTAACAGGTAGCTTTTCGAAGGAGCTTCTTGGCCGTGCCGCCGAACCTAAGACAGGTAAAATAAACAAATCCTTCATTAGCGAAATAAGCGAAAATTCATCCAGAAACCATAATTCTCCTGTCAGCCTTTTTATTAATCATGGCGCTCTGCCTTCATTTTTTGCATCGTTTATGAAAGTAAAAGCCAATGGGAATTTACTTTTACTAAAGGACATGCTGGGATTTTCGGCCCTTACCATGAACTTTAAAAGTGATGCACTCATGTTTAACGGAATCAGCACGCCTGATACTGCTGCATCGGTTTATTTAAACCTGTTTCTGGGCCAGCATCCGGTGAAAAACCAACTGAAAAACCTGCTTCCCGCGAATACTTCGAATTCTATTCTATTCGGACTTTCAGACTATAAGAAGTTCCATCAAGAGCTAAAGGGCTATCTCAGAAAAAAAGGAGAATTAAAAAAGCTCGACAACCAGCTGAAAACCATCCGATCAGAAACAGGTATCAATATTGACACGGATATAAAACCAAAATTATCAAATGAATTTGCCCTTATCGAAACAGATAACCGGGAACGCCTCGGAATAATTAAGGTATCGAACGGAATAAAAATGAACTTTACTCTGCGACTGATCAGCCAGCAGATTACAGAGGTTATCTCGCGCCTTAATCACTCCAATATACTCTATTATTACCTCGGCGATCCGTTCAAAAGCTTTGCAAGACCTTATTTTGCTATCGCAGATAATTATCTGATTGTTGCAAATTCACAAAGCGTGGTGCAAAGCTATTTGAATGAATACGCAGAAAACCGGTTTATTGTAAAAACGAAGGAATATACGGAACATGACCAATTGGTAGCCAACAAAAGCAACATCCTGTTTTTTATTAACAATAAAAACTCCGGAAAAATAATGAAAGCTACTCTTAAGAGGGGCTATGCAGAAATATTCTCCGATGATAATTATGCCCTCAATAACTTCTATGGCTTAACATGGCAATGGAGTTCAGAGGGGAAACATTTTCAGACAAACCTTTATTCTAATTTTAACACCACAGGGAAAAAGGAATTAAAATCGGTTTGGTCGTTTAAACTCAATGCCCGTATTGCTACGGCTCCACAGATTTTCAGAGAAGGCCGGCGCCAGGTGGTTATAGTACAGGATAAGGTTTATAACCTGTACGCACTTTCAGATGATGGCAAAAAACTCTGGGCCACGCAGCTCGACGGCAAGCTACAGGGAGCGGTTTGCAGATTAAACGATGGTTCACTGCTATTTAACACCTCCCGCAAGTTATATCGCATGGATATAAAAGGGAACAATACCGCAGGGTTTCCGGTAAGCCTGCCCTTTAACGCTTCCGGTGGACTGACGGTTACCGCTGCGGAGCCGGCATCTGCTAAAATTTTTATTCCTGCCCAATCCATGATCCTTGCTTATACTACTGATGGCGAGACTATCTCCGGATGGAATAAAGAGCTGCCCGGCAAGATCATTCCTGATCTCAAGCTTAGCTCGGACAATAACATTAATTACCTGATCACCGGAACACAGGACGGCCGTTTCTTTTTCTTTAATTACAACGGTCAGCTGGTCGGCAAAGCCGGTATCCCCGGGAAAAGCTTATTTAAAAATCAACTTTTCGTTAATAATGACCCGCAAAACCGCGGTGTGGTCACTACTGATACAGCGGGAACCGCTTATTACATCGGACTCAATGGAAAAATCTCTTCGAAGCGTCTCGGAAAATGGTCAGATAAACACAGTTTTGATTTTAAAAATGTAAGCGGCGATGAAAGCCAGGAGTTGATATACCTGGATAAAACGCAGCTGAATGTATATAATCGCGATGAAACCCTTGCTTTTACCTACGAATTTGAACGTCCGGTAAATAACCTGCAATTATTCCCCATCCATAATAACCAATATGTTCTGGGCGTTTCTTCTGCAGAAGACAGTCAGCTCTTTTTATTTGATACTGATGGTAACCTTTTGAAAGGTTTTCCAGTTAAAGGTACAGGTAATTTTAATGTTGGCTATCTCACGAATGACGGAATTCAGTATCTCCTCTGTGGAACCAGCGATAACTTTCTCCATGCATATAAGTTATAAAATGCGGCTAGTTATACTGATTGGTTTCATACTATTTATTTTCAATCCAAGAGCGGGCGCACAGCAATTTGCTTTGTATAATACAGGGACACTGTTCGACTCCTTTGAAAACCCTTCTCAAAAGGCCTTCATAACTGATAGTAGCCGGCATTACGCTTTTAACTTTTTCATTCCTACTGCCGGTTTCAGCTACGGCACATCGGGACCGGGCCTTCCAACTATTAAAAAAGCTTTATATACCGGTAAATACGATGCACGAACGCTTTCTGAAGAAGAAACTAAGCTTACGCGTATTTCTGCCGCTGAGAACACCTACCTCCTCACCTTCAAGTTATTTCAATCAGTAAAATATCATCGCGAACTTGGTTTCTCATGGCAAGTCAAAACTGAGAACTATGGAGAAACCACGAATCAGGCTCTTATTGTGTTTCAGGATTACCAGCGTATCATTGATCAGCAGTTAAACAATCAGCTCTTTGATAACAATATGTTTAACACCAACATGTACGCCCAGTCCTATCATCAGTTCGGGTTTACCTTCCGTGAAAATTATAACAAGCGGCTGGCTTATGGGATTAAGTTGAGTTATCTAAGCGGAATTGCTTATAGCAAGGTAAAAATCAATTCATCCGGATTAAATATCAACATGGAGACACTCGACTATGATGTCTATGTTGACGGCGATCTACGTACTAACTTTTATTACGATGATATCGACCGCAAAATGATTCTTCCAGGGTTTAAAAATCCCGGACTTGCACTTAGCTTGAGCGGGAACTATAGATCAAAGCGCGGATGGTATTTCCTTGCCAACCTGAAAGATATCGGCTTTATTAAATGGAGCAAGGATTCCTATATGTTCAGGGATAAAAACTATACTATTGAAGCTGGAATGGTAAAAGACAGTTTGTGGCATGAGATCAAGAGTAAACTGCAAAGAAAGGGTTACACTAGTCCGATTAATGGTAAAGCCGAAATACTGTTAAATAAAGACCTGGGCAACTATCAGCCTAACCTTTTATTATCCAAAAATCTGTTTTACAAGGGAGGTGATATCGCACTGGTCAACACCTACAGGTATAAAAATCTTAATTTAAGCCTTTCGACTGATTATAACCTGAATAACTTTTTTGAAGTCGGCGCCCAGGTGATGATAAAATCACCAAATACAGAATTCTTTCTGGGGAGCGACCAGCTTTTCAAAACAATGGATACACAGAAGGCCTTAATGAATTCAGATGAAACCATTGGCAGTGGCTATAGCGGCGCCTCCTTCTACCTGGGCTTTTCTTTAAAGTTCGGAAGGATTATGAGCAGGCCTCAGAACGACAATTACATTCCCGGCATCAATCTGAAACCCAGCGGGAAGCCAGGCTTTTTTCAGCGTATCTTCGGAAAAAGGCAGGAATAAAGAATCTGGCTTACAAGCCCTTTCCTCCGGCAATAAAGTCCTTCAGATAATACGGCTCAAAATAGGCCACATCTTCAAATTGCTTTTGACCGAACTTCCTAAAGGCAAGCTTGCTCATATCAGATGCAGAGTTTGTAAAATCGTCAACAAATACAGCATTTGGATTGACTCCTAATACGTCTTTGCATTTCAGCGCGCCATCTCCGAAGAACACCACGATATT
>DALYUO010000169.1:10522-10874 GCA_031981225.1 Pararcticibacter sp. | reverse complement strand
CGGCGTTATGCAAAGGACTGGCAGCATAGAGAAGAACTCTTGCGCGCAGCGCCATAACAGCTCCTTTGGTAGCTCTTCCATAGTCGCCGGCAGAATAGTCTAATTCAAGTTTATCTTCTGCTGCATTGAGTTCATCCATCATAAAGGCGACGCATTCTTCATAACTGTTTCTTGGAAAGTCGATATCATCAAACTGATCGAACGCATCCTTCATCAGCACCACTCCGTCAAACCGTTTCGTAAGCTCAAAATAAAAGAAGGCCCTCAGAAAATGCATTTCACCTTCCACCCTGGTCTTTAAAACGCCGTCAGCAGGCCAGGGAGTAGTTTCAAGCTTCGAAAGCACCACATT
>DALYUO010000169.1:4476-10512 GCA_031981225.1 Pararcticibacter sp. | reverse complement strand
GATGCCCTGGTAACATCTCCAGTAAACATCTTTTATATCGTTGATCCCTTCTCCTCCCCGTTCATAATGATCGTGGTAATTTCCCTGGTTTATCGTCCGGATTGACACGTCGTTATTAGACGACACCGCTTCATCCGAAAACTGGCCTGTTATACCTCTATGTCCGTTCAAACGCGCATAATCATTGACCAGGAAATTATATGCATTATCCGCAAACTGCGAAGCAAGGGTCGGATCGGCAAACACAGCCTCCTCGGTAAGTGCTATGTCAGGCGCCCTGTTCAAGTAATCCTTTACGCAGGATGAAAGCAGCGAAAGCACAATGAATGTATATATTACTATGGTTATTCTTTTCATGTCTCTACAATTGAATGTTTACTCCCAGGTTATAAATCCTCGAGGTTGGATAAATGGACTGCTTAGAAAAATCCGTATTAAAGTCATTCAAGGCCTCGGGATCAAGATACATCTTGAACTTTGTCCAGGTATGCAGGTTCTGGCCGCTAAAGAATAACCGCAGCGAAGAAACCTTTAGTGGTTGCAGCCACTTCTTTGGGAAGTTATAAGATATTTCAACGTTCCGCAGCTTGATATAAGAGGCGTCCTGAAGTATAAAGTCGTTGAGCTGATAATTATAATAATTATTACCCTTCCAATGCAGGGCAGGCCATGTCGCCGTAGCCGCCGTTTCTTGTGTCCAGCGGTTAAGCTGATGTTCATATATTTGAAAACCATTATTCTGCTCGGTCAGAACCACATCCGAACTTACGTTGGCTACGCCTTGCAGCAATACAGACAGGGAGAGCCCTTTCCATGAGAAGTTGGGAGAAACACTGAAAATATATTCCGGGTTTCTCGAATAGCCGATAGGGACGCGGTCATCCGAATTGATCCTTCCGTCCTGGTTATAATCCACATATTTCAGGTCACCGGGAATAACATTTCCAATGGGTGTGATCCTTGAACTATACTCGGCAATGTCTTCTTCTGATGTAAAAAAGCCATCCGTCAGATATCCAAAGAATTGACCTACTGGTTTTCCCTCTGTCTTTTGATAACCAGGCATGTATAAGGGTTCGTCGGCATTAAGAATTTTGTTCTTATTAAACGAAAACTGTGTATTGATCCCATAGCCAAACTCCCCTGTCCTATCCCTGAAGTTAAGTTCAATTTCATACCCTTTGTTCTTCACTTTACCAACGTTGAGATAAGGATAATTGTCGCCGAAGGTAAGCAGACCAGCACCCCGGCTAACCGTTCTTTCAGAAAGGATATCGGACCTGGTTTCCTCGAACAGGTCGACATTCAACGTTAACTTCTCCTTAAGAAACCGGCTTTCAAATCCAATATTTCTTTTAACACCCGTTTCCCAGGTAATCTCCGTGTTTCCGCGGGAAAGTATATCGACGATAGGCCTGCCGGTCTGCTGTCCTGGGATTCCGAAAGTTACGCCATTGCTTACGCGGGAGTATTCTGTGAGATATAAAAATCGTAGCTTATCGTCGCCTTTATAAAGGCGATCATTTCCAACCTTACCGTATGACCCCCGAATCTTTAAATAATTAAGCCAGGTAACATCTTTCATGAACTCTTCCTTTGTGACGGTCCAGCCTATAGACGCCGCAGGAAAAAAACCATATTGCTTACCTTTGCTTATGGTATATGGTGCGAATTGCTCAGAACCATTGTAGGCCATGTTTATCTCGGCAAAATACTTTTCACCGAAATTGTACGTAGTGCGGTTCACCACTCCCTGTACTGCTTCCGGAGCTGCATTTTTACCGTCGCCTTCAAACTGGTTCAATTGCCTTGTAGCAAGTAAAACTGCCGACAGATTGTGACGGCCAAAGGTCCTTGAGTAATTAAAACCGAGCTGAAGGTTCATTTTGATGCTTCCATCGTATGACGAGCTGATGTCTCCGAGCGGCTCGTCCCGGTCCCTGCTGTCGCCAGCAAGCTTAGTTTCGCCGGTTTCGCGGTCATATAGATACGATGCCCACCAGGCGGCACGGCGCGCGGTACTGTTATAGTAGGAATCGTAGCCAAACAGCCCTTTAAATGATAAGCCTTTTACCAGTTTATCCAGCTTATAATTTACGTCGAAAGTACTTTCAATTGAGTCATTATCGTCATTCCTTGTTCCCCAGCGTGTCAATACAGCATAGGGGTTCCACACGTTTGTACCTACTTCCTGGTTTCCTGTGATTTTTCCATCAGGTAACATAACCGGGTAAGCGAAAGAGGGCGTCTGAAGTATGCGCGAGATCATCCCGTTCATATTATCATAAGCGAAACTCGATCCCGTCGGGCCCGAAGGCATATATCGTTTGCCAAGACGTCCGCCCAGGCGTACGCTCATCTGAAGATCTTTTGTGAAATTAAAATCCAGGTTTGACCGGAAATTGTATCTGTTGTAAGAAGGTGTTGAACGAATTCCGTATGGAGAATCGAATTTCTTGAAAATACCGTCTTCAAACAGGTAGCCCACAGATGCGTAGTATTTTACGATTTTAGTTCCCCCGCTCACATTCAGGTTATGCTGTGTTTGCGGATAATATTTCCGTGTTACGTAGTCAAACCAATTTACATCCGGATAACCAAGAGGATCAGATCGTCTTTAAACTTCTCCAGCTGCTGGTCTGTCCATAAGGCTGGAAGATCATCGTTTATCCGTGCCTCATTCATCAGCCTCGTATTATCGTAAGAATTGACTGCTTTGGGAATTCCTGTATAGGTTTGTATACTGGCATTCCCCGTGTAACTGATCCGGGGACTTCCTTCTTTACCAGCCTTCGTTGTCACGATGATCACGCCGTTTGCTCCACGGATACCAAAAATTGCTGTGGAGGATGCGTCTTTGAGCACTGATATAGACTCTATTTCGTTCGGATCTATGTCGCCAAAGCTATTCCGCTCAACACCATCTACTATAACTATAGCCCCCTGGTTTCCGGTGTTGTATGTGGCTACTCCCCTGATCTTAATAGTAGAAGAATTAAGTCCGGGCTGCCCGCTCTGCTGAATAACAGAGACCCCGGGAAGCCGTCCGGCCAGGCTATTGGTAACATTCGAAGTGGGCGACTGTAAAATTTCTTTACTGCTTACGGTATTAATCGCTCCCGTTAATGTTGCTCTCTTCTGAACGCCATAACCTACTACCACTACTTCCTCCAGGCTTTTGGCATCATCTCTTAGTGTAACATCGAGCACTGCTTTGTCTCCAACAGCAAGCTCCTGAGTTCCCAAGCCTACAAAGCTGAATGAAAGAACAGCCTTGGGCCCCGGTACAGCCAAACGGTACTTGCCGTTAATGTCTGTAACTGCACCGGTGCTTGTTCCCTTTACCAGAACACTTACCCCTGGCAGCACTTCCCCCTGTTGGTCTTTCACAATCCCTGTTATGATTTTTGACTGGGCAGCGGCAGGTGCAACACCTATCATCAAAAACAATACTAAACAAAGGGCAGACCTCCCTACATGTTGTAAGAGCAGATCCGGTTTAAAATACTTCATTTTGTAAAAATTATTCATTTAATTCTCATGGTTTTATTGATTGATCCTGTTAAAGAGTTTTGCTCTTTTATCGTTTTATAATATGGAGTCAGGGAAATTTACCGGATATAGCGAACAGCCGGTGATATAAGCATCCGTTTAGCCTTCTCCAGTTGGATAATTGCGCTTTTCCTTTCATTTGTTTATAAAATTGATTAGGCAAATATGTGTCTTACGATGTAATAAGAAGGGGTAGAGACTTCCTTTAGTAGGGGTAAAATTGGCTCGAAAACGTTTTAAGCGTTCGTTTGTCCAACCGGAGCCGGCGAATTTTGATTAATATATTCGGTAGGCGATAAACCATATTGTTTCCTGAACTCTTTGCTGAAATACTTCCTGTCGTTGAAACCAACGGCAAAGGCAACTTCGGCAATGCCGGTTTTATTCTGGCTAAGCATCATAGCGGCTTTTTGCAATCTAACTGACTTTATATAGTCGGCAACCGAAAGGTCGGTTAACGATTGCACCTTCTTATAAAGCACCGTCTTGCTCATCCCGATCTCCTCCACCAGTTCCTGAACTCCAAACTGGTCATTGTCGATATTTCGTTCCACAATTTCCATTAACTTGTGAAGGAACTTTTCTTCCGGTGAGGTAATGGCTATGTTTTTAGGCTGAAGGATTACCTCACGGCTGTATTTCTTCCGTATGACCTCTTTAGCTTCAAGAATGTTATGTATCTGCAATTCGAGGAGCTGGATACTGAAAGGCTTGGTGATATAGGCATCTGCGCCATTTTCGAGCCCGTTCACCTGATGTATAAATGTGGCACGCGCAGTGAGCAGAATGACAGGTATATGGTTTGTCCTTTCATCCGACTTTATATTTCTGCAAACTTCCAGCCCGTCCATTCCTGGCATCATAACGTCGCTGATGACGAGGTCGGGCATCAAACTGAACGTATCGGCCAGGCCTTTCAGTCCATCGGGACTTTCGTGAACGTAATAAGAATCGCTCAATGAACTGCTGATGAAACTTCGAACCTCAGCATTATCTTCAATTACCAGCACCGAATATTTTTTATCAACTGAAACACTTTTTTCGGATACCGTCAATGTTTCTTTTTCCTGTTGAATCCGATAGAAGGATGTATCCTCACTATTCATATAATCCTGCTGTATTTCTGCGTCACCTAAATGTGTCCGTCCGGTCTGCAGGGAAACGGTAAACGTGGTCTCCCCTGCTCTTTCTTCGGTTGCTGGAACACTATAAACAGTCAGCTCACCCTTATGCAGCTCTACGATACTCCTGGATAAAGCGAGGCCGATGCCCGTCCCTAAGTGCGATTTCGATTGGTCTGCCTGAAAAAAATTAGTAAATAAGAGTTTCTGGCTTTCTTCTGGTATACCCTTGCCGTTATCCCTGATGATTATATTAACCCATTCGCCGTCTTCCTTTTTAAACTTCTTCACCGATACTTTGATCTGTCCATTATCAGGAGTAAACTTAAATGCATTTGACAGCAAATTGAAGAAAACCTTCTCCATCTGATCTTTATCAAAACAAACCAGCAGATCCAGGGAATCTGCATCGTATGTGTATTCTATATTGCGGCTTAATGCGATGTTTTGAAAGGAAAGAAATATCTCGTTCGTGAACTTTACAATATTGCATTCGTAAAAATGCAGCTTCATATGGCCGGATTCTACTTTTCTGAAGTCAAGCAGCTCTGTCACAAGACGCATCAGACGGTCGGCATTATTTTTCACCAGTATCAGCTGTTTGTGAACAACAGCATTGTCTAGTGCGCTGCTGATAAGTTTCTCCAGGGGTCCCACAATCAGCGTCAAAGGAGTTCTGATCTCGTGAGAAATATTCGTAAAGAAGTTAAGTTTCATCTGATACAGCTCTTGCTGCCGTTCATTCTGAAGCTGTTCATAAAACAGGTCTCTTTTAAGCTTTGCCCGTATCCTGAAAAATCTGATAGTAGCAAAAACAATGGAACCTATCGTCAGGGCATAAAGAAGATAAGCCCACCACGTCATCCACCAGGGCGGCAGAACCGTAATCTTTAAGGTGGCGGGAACGTTATTCCAGAGGCCATCATTATTGGCCGCCTTAACCATAAATGTATAGTCACCCGGACCTAAATTTGTATAGGTGGCAGCAGACTGGTTACCAGCATAATGCCAGTCCTCCTTGTTTGTAAGCCCTTCCAGCTTATAAGCGTATTGATTATTGGCAGGATTGATAAAGTTGAGAGCCGCGAATTTTATAGCAATGAAACGCTGACCATAATTCAGCGTTATTTCCCGGGTATAGTTAATGGCCTGTTTTAATGGTGAGCCATCTTCTCCAATTACTGCACGGTTATTTCTAACAAACAAGCCCGTTATCACCACTTTGGGAATAAAACGATTTTTTATAATTGCTTCAGGAGAAAACAGAGTAAGTCCATTGACCCCGCCAAAGACCAACAATCCTTTGCTTGTCCGAAGTCCTGCATTGGTGGAAAACTGATTGCTCCCGAGACCGTCGTTTGCA
>DALYUO010000169.1:4028-4466 GCA_031981225.1 Pararcticibacter sp. | reverse complement strand
ATTATAATAGGTAACTTTAAGAAGAGACGGATTAAACGGAAAGCGCAGCCGGGCTGTGTGGACTTTAAATATACCATTGTCGGTACTTACCCAAATGTTTCCCAACCTGTCTTCCTGTATCGATTGGATAACATTATCAGAAAGACCGTCAGCAAACCTTACGGTATAAAATCTGTTTGCTTTTCGATCGTAACAATTCAATCCCCCGCCTTCAGTTCCGAGCCACAACCGCTTTTTTGAATCAATCAGCAATGTCAGAACTGTATTGTTGCTGATAGAGTTTTCCTTCGACTTTCTAAACTTTGCCGTAAACCGCTGCTCCTTAACATCGAAATAATTAAGTCCGTTTTGAGTAGCAATCCACATATTGCCTCTATCGTCTTTTCTGATACACGTCACGAAATTGTCGGATAAAGACATCGGATCTTTCTCTTCGTG
>DALYUO010000169.1:3122-4018 GCA_031981225.1 Pararcticibacter sp. | reverse complement strand
GACGAAAGGTTTTTATATCACCAGCCCCATTAATATAACGCAGTCCTCCACCGTTCGTACCAGCCCATACGCCATCTCCATCCACCAGGATTGTGTTGATTAAGTTTTCGCTTAGTTTACCCTCATTAACCGGAAAGCTGAAGTTTTTAATGGCATGCGTTTTTTTGTTAAAGCGATAAAGGCCGTCTAGTGTACCAATCCAGAGATTGTCTTTGTCGTCCTGGAACAGGGATTTCACACCGTTTGTGGGCCTGTCCATCCCGTCGGGGCGGACAGAATAATACTGAAATGTGCCCGTCTTCAAATTGACGTGGTTTATACCACCACCGTAAGTCCCTATCCATATGCTTCCGTCAGGATCTTCAGCTACTGCATTTACAACAGGATGATTCAGTCCCTGTTTACTACCGATGCGTTCGCCTATATTAGTGAAGTTATTCCCAGCCTGATATAGAAGATTGACGCCTCCGGCAAAGGTCCCTATCCAGATATTAAGAGAACTGTCCTGCATAAGGCTCCACACAGTGCTGTCGTTCATAGAATCGGGATCCTCTGCCCTGTGCCTGTAATTTAAGAAGCTCCCGTCTTCCTGTAAAAGACTGATGCCGCCTCTTGTTCCGATCCATACTTTTCCATCCCGGGTTATCAGTATATCTTTAATCCAGTCTGAACACAAGCTTGAGGGCGCCGTCTCAGAATGCCGGTATTGATAACATCGATTCTGCCGGACACTGTATCTGAAAACACCAGAACTCTCCGTGCCAAACCAAATATCTCCTTGTCTATCCTGCCGTATAACCAGGATCTTTGCAGCCATCAAGCCCGCATTTGACTTTATAACCGGGGGAAGCTCAATGATCCTCCGGGATACAGGGTCAAAACATGCAGGTCCGCGT
>DALYUO010000169.1:2506-3024 GCA_031981225.1 Pararcticibacter sp. | reverse complement strand
AAAGTAACACCATTGTATAGGCTGGAATCGCTGCGTCTTTTGAAGTTAGGGATATCTTGAAGCTGACCATCTTTGACAAGCTTTACACCGCTGAAGGTTGCCACCCAGATCCTTTTTTGCTGATCGGCGAGCACAGACGAAATATAGTTTTTGCCGCCTTTTACATTAATGCTTAAAATAGACCTGAATCTTTCTGTTTTGGGGTTATAACAACTTATTCCGTTAGCCGTAGCGATCCACATGTTATTCTCTGCGTCCTCTACTATTGCATTTACCCTGTTATTACTCAGGCTTGTGTTATCCGTATCGTCATGTTTGAAAGTTCGAAACTCATTTCCGTCATACCTCGTCAGTCCCTTCCAGTTGCCGATCCATATAAAGCCCTGACTATCCTGAAAAATGCAGGAAATCGGACTTTGAGCCAGCCCCTCTCTGAATGAAATATGTTTAAATTTAAGCTGGCCCTGCTGCGCCGATGCCGATATCGAAATTAATATCAATAAAGCATTAATTATGAA
>DALYUO010000169.1:2076-2496 GCA_031981225.1 Pararcticibacter sp. | reverse complement strand
CCTTTGCACAACCTCCCGAAAAACATTTATTTAAATTTAATGGTCGGAGCTAAAGATAATGCTTTTTCCTGGCAGTTCTGTTTTCAGTTTGCAACTGAAGCTTCCGGATAAGAGTCTTGCGGTTCATTCCTTTCTACAGTGTCAAAAATCGCTGTCATTTCAGACAAAAGACAATTTTCTTCACCAACCGCTTTGATTTTACGATGCAAGTCAAACTGCCCTGTTATGAAACAGATACAAATATTGGTGTCGAGTAAGAATTTTTCCACAATTCTTCACGTTTACGGGTGAAGTTTCTTGCGGCTTTAAGTTCCACAATTACTTCATCTGCGGTTTGGTCTGATTCCCAGGAACCGTATAAAGATTCAAGAGAAATTTCCTTCTCTCGCTTTTTAGAGGTTTTCATCGACTTTGAAAGTC
>DALYUO010000169.1:0-2066 GCA_031981225.1 Pararcticibacter sp. | reverse complement strand
AATTTATTATTGAGACTAAGACTTTTCAGCAATTTATCGCCGAAAAGTATCAAACTTTCTTCCTTAATATAGGCAATCAACTCAGTCAGGTATGTACAAGTATCTCTTGAGGATTCGTGAAATTACATAACATCACTAGTTTATCATCTTACTATGAGATAGATACGCATAAACTTTGCATGAATTTTAAATAAAAATATTTACACTTTGTAAAATATTAGCACTATTTTTGTACTAAAGAAAGTATGAACAGACTTGAAGAATTAAAAAGGCATCTTAAAAGAGGTCAGGTGTATCGGCGGGATGATTTAACCAAATGGTCTAAATCTGTCGATCGGCACCTTGATGCTCTGGTTGAGGAAGATACACTTCAAAAGCTTTCTCAGGGCTTGTATTATTACCCGAAACTAAGTGCCTTTGGCAAAACTCCACCGGAGGAGGATGTCTTAATACGAAGCTTTCTTAAAGATGATCGATTTCTGCTTACTTCACCAAGTTCCTATAACAGTTTAGGGGTTGGCACTACACAGTTGTATAACGAAAGAACTGTATACAATCATAAAAGGCACGGTGAATTCAAACTGGGAAACAGGAAGTTCAGCTTTCGCTTGAAGCCACATTTTCCGAGTAAAGTAACTAAAGAATTTCTGTTGGTTGACTTGGTGAACAACCTTGAAACCCTTGCCGAGGATCCAACAGAAGTATTAAAGAACGTAGCTTTAAAGGTTCGTACGATGGACACCAAAAAGTTAAAACGTTATGTGTCTCAGTACGGAACGGCAAAGGCAAAAAAACTAATGACTCCACTCCTGGAGTCACCAGCCAAACAAGATGCGTCTTAGTTATTTGCATGATCGAAAAGATTTCCCCGAGCTGTTGCGAATACTTGAGGATGAGACGGGCATCCAGGCGACCTTAGTTGAAAAAGATTACTGGCTGATGCACGTTTTGTACGGCCTGAAAGCCCAGGGATTTAGCTTTGAACTAAAAGGCGGAACCTCGCTGTCTAAAGGATTCAAAGTAATACATCGTTTCTCTGAAGATATTGATATTCATATCACTCCTCCAAAGGAATTCAGAATCAATGAGAATCCTAAAAACAACAAGCCCAATAATGTTAAAGCCCGCAAAGATTTTTATGACTGGCTGGCTAAAACCATTAAAATAGACGGCATTGTTTCCGTTGAACGAGACGTGGCTTTTGACGACCCGGAAAATTACCGTAGCGGAGGCATCAGGTTACACTATGAAACCACAACCTCTGCGATTGAAGGCATTAAAGAAGGTATTCTATTAGAAGCGGGATTTGACACGGTAACTCCTAACCAAAGCATATCGATCAGTTCATGGGCATATGACAAAGCAAGTGAAACAGAATCTATCAAGATTATTGATAACCGTGCAATAGATATTAGTTGCTATCATCCCGGCTATACATTTGTAGAAAAGCTTCAGACCATTGCAACTAAGTTTCGTCAGGAGCAGGAAGATGGAACGCAAAAGCCCAACTATATGCGGCAATACTATGACGTATACTGCTTGCTGGAGCATCCGCAAGTACTTGACTTTATAGGTACTGCCGAGTATGCTGAGCATAAAGAAAAAAGGTTTCCAAAGAAGGATTTCGAAATTCCTATAGCGGACAATGAAGCGTTTTTACTGAATGGATCTAACGTAAGAGCCTCCTTCAAAAAAAGACATGAGAGTACAAAAGCTCTTTACTACAATGGACAGCCAGATTTCGACAGTATATTAGGTAGAATTAGATCATTCATCGAAAAGCTATAACTAACTCTTATGTTCGTTAATTATCCTCAAATAGCTCATTAACAGTAGATTTTGAGCATATTTTTATCGTCAAAGCTTTCTAAATAAAAACTAATCCAACCCGAATTCTCAAAGACATGGTGCGGCTCAATTCGTCCATCAGTCAGCAACCTGTCCTTTGATTTTCAACTGAATAATACATCCAATAAACCGTTACTATGTAAATGACCAATCTCCTTTCCGTTGCAGTTAAACTGCATTCAATCACATCTTCGTCCAGCCGTCCTTATCCGTTGTCT
>DALYUO010000168.1:10677-11027 GCA_031981225.1 Pararcticibacter sp. | reverse complement strand
TGGACTATAGCATGGGATAATCCGGAAACTTATAAGAACGCAGAAGCTCAGATGAGCACTCTGATCACCAGAGATAAAAACAGGGCAGCCGTAATAGTATGGTCCGTAGGAAATGAAACTCCCTTAAGTGATTCGAGATACAGGTTCATGAGCAATATGGTAACGCATGTCAGATCAATGGACAATACCCGGCTGGTAGCAGCAGCACTCGAAGTTCACAGAAAAGGCTTTGAAGTTATTGTAGATGATTCACTCGGAGAGAAGCTTGACCTTGCCAGTTTTAATGAGTACGGTGCCTGGTACTGGGGCGGTACACCTAAGGAGTTGTCGAAATATCACTTTAATATTAA
>DALYUO010000168.1:9255-10667 GCA_031981225.1 Pararcticibacter sp. | reverse complement strand
CGATAAGCCGGTTGTTGTAACTGAGTTTGGCGGCGATGCGCTCGCTGGATTCCATGGTGATGAAGATACCAGGTGGACAGAAGAATACCAGGAAGCCTTATATGTAAATCAGCTGAACATGCTGAGCAAGATCGATGGCTTAAGGGGAATGACCCCATGGATCCTGGCTGACTTTAAGTCGCCCAGGAGACCTCATCCCTTGTACCAGAACTTCTATAACAGGAAAGGTCTCTACTCGGAAACAGGAAAAAAGAAGAAGGCATTCTTTATCTTGAAAAAATTCTATGACGATACGGAAAAGAAATATAATACAAAGAGTTATGGTGCAAACAAGTAAGTATATACTTTTTCTTTGTCTTATCTCGGGCTTCGCTTTTGGACAGGACAGCACGGAATATGCATTGAAAGTAGCGGCAAGAAAGGGAATTAACCATCCTGATGGCAGTAACGCATTTACAGCGTATAAAGATTATCCCACACGTACTATCGGACAGCTTAAACAGTTTGTGCCCAAAAAAGTAAAGCTTAACACATATGGAGGCAGGACGGATAGACGTACAAAGGCTACCGGTTTTTTTTATGTAAAGAAAATAGACAACAGATGGTGGGCCGTCGATCCGGAAGGCTGTTATTATCTGCACAATGCTATGAATGCTGTAAATATGGGGCGCTCTGACAGGAATCAGCGGGCATTAAAAGAAAAGTTTGTTGATGAAACAGGCTGGATAACGAAGACACATCAGGCACTTGTTGAGAATGGGTTTAATGGTGCCGGTGCATGGTCGAACGTAAACCTTATAAGAAAGTCGACTATGCAGAACAAGAAGTCTCTCGCTTATACCATCAACTTGGACTGGATGAGTGGTTATGGTGATAAGCGGGGCGGAACGTTTCAGGTGCCCGGACACAAGGGCTACCCGAACAACGTGATCTTTGTCTTTGATCCGGGGTTCGAAGCTTACTGCGAGGAGCAAGCGAGAAAACTGTCTGAATATAAGGATGATAAAAACCTTTTTGGCTACTTCTCAGATAACGAGATGCCTCTGGGCATGAAGAATCTCGACGGATATCTAACTTTGAAAGACGACAATGATCCAGGGTATCAGGGGGCATTAAAATGGCTGGCATCAAAAGGAATAAACCGCGATCAGATAACAGACCAGTACCGTGCCGAATTCCTTGGCTTTGTGTCTGAGAGATATTTTTCTATCGTAGCAAAGGCTATAAAGAAATACGATCCAAACCATATGTACCTGGGCTGCCGGTTTTATGGCAGTCAACGGAACTATCCCGATCTGTTTAAAGCAGCCGGGAAGTATGCCGACGTAATCTCTATAAACTATTACAATAATTGGACTCCACAGAAGGACTTTATGCGCAAGTGGGAGGAAAGGTCAGGCAAACCTTTCATT
>DALYUO010000168.1:7410-9245 GCA_031981225.1 Pararcticibacter sp. | reverse complement strand
GTTACAGAATGGTATGTAAAAGCTGACGATTCAGGGCTTGGCAATACAGCAGGGGCAGGATGGATTGTTAAAACTCAGGAAGACAGGGGATTGTTTTATCAGAACTTTACTCTTGGTTTACTTGAGTCGGGCACTTGCGTGGGCTGGCACTGGTTTAAATATATGGACAATGATCCTACTCAGAAGGGTGCTGAACCCTCTAACACAAATGCGAACAAGGGGATAGTTGATAATTACTATAATCTGTATCAACCGCTCGTTGAAAAGATGAAACAGTTGAATTCACAGATGTATACTTTGACCGATTATTTCAATTCCAGGAAGAAAAAGCAATGAAGAAACTACCGTTATTATTTTGTCTGATACTTATTTTCGGCCAGTTAGCCTGTTCGAAAGGCAAAGAGGAACCGCCAAAGCCAGAACCAAAACCAGAGCCCGGGCAGCCTGCGGAGGAAGTGACCTTACAAAAGAGCCTTCCTTTTCCTGTTGGGGCCGCCGTCTTCTAAAAAACAAAACTGCGTACCGCGAACTGGTTATCAAGGAGTTTAACAGCCTGACGCCCGAGAATGCTATGAAGGCCGGCGTGATGCACCCGCAGGAGAATACCTACAGTTGGACAGATGCCGACTACCTGGTTAATTTTGCAAAGGAGAATAACAAACGCGTGCACGGACATACCCTCATCTGGTATAAGTCCCTGCCATCGTGGATAACCAACTTTCAGGGAGATGCAGCAGCGTGGGAAAACCTGTTTAAAACACATATACAAACTATAGTTGCGCATTTTAAGGGTAAGGTTGTTTCATGGGATGTTGTAAACGAAGCAGTTGCCGATGATGGAAGCCTGCGAAGCAGTATCTGGCTTGAAAAGTTAGGACCCGACTATATTGCTCGTGCATTTCAGTATGCACATGAAGCCGATCCGGACGCACTTCTTTTTTATAACGACTACGGCCATGAATACGGTCCTACGAAGAGAGGCGCTATCCTCAACCTGGTAAATAACCTGAAAAGCAGGAATATTCCCATTCACGGAATAGGCCTGCAGATGCATACAAGATATACCATGGCGGATAATAATCTTGCCAGTGCCATTAATACGGCGGCGCAAACTGGCCTCAAGGTGCATATAGCAGAACTGGATATCGCAATGAATCCCGATAATATTCAGAGTCTCACTTTTTCACCGGCTCTGGCAGAACAGCAGTCGCAGAAATATAAGTTTATTGTGAAGACGTTTAACGCCATTCCTAAAAGTCAGCAGTTCGGGATAACCACCTGGAACGTTTCAGACGCCGACAGCTGGGTTCCAGTAACTTATGATCGTCCCGACTGGCCTCTTCCTTTCGACAATAATTACAAAAAGAAACCTGCTTATCAGGGGATTATTGATGGAGTGAAGTAAGAGAGTGTTGTTTCTGAGCGGACTATTCTATTTAATAGTTAAAATGTATATTTATTCGTTTTGCAAACGGACGGATTAATTTAACATTTTTGTTGCATGGAATATTTTGTTCAGGGGAATTTGGTAGATGTATTTACAGGAAGGATCTATGCAGCTAAAGTGCATGTGCTGAACGGGAAAATTACATCTGTTGAACCGACTGATCATCCCGCAGAACATTATATTCTTCCGGGATTTATCGATGCCCATGTGCATATTGAAAGTTCAATGCTTATGCCCTCCGAATTTGCCAGACTTGCTGTAGTCCACGGAACTGTGGGAACCGTAAGCGACCCGCACGAGATAGCCAATGTCTGTGGAGTGGCAGGAGTAGAGTTCATGATCGAAAATGGCAAAACGGTACCCTTTAAGTTTTGTTTTGGCGCGCCGT
>DALYUO010000168.1:5149-7400 GCA_031981225.1 Pararcticibacter sp. | reverse complement strand
GTGTTCCGGCAACGACATTTGAAACTTCGGGAGCTACCCTTGATGCTGCGGCCGTTAAACAGCTGCTGGAGAAAGATGATATCGGCTATTTAACGGAGGTTATGAACTTCCCGGGGGTGTTGAATGGGGATGAAGAACTCATGGCAAAAATATCTGCCGCTCATCTGCTGAATAAGCCGGTCGACGGTCACGCTCCCGGACTGGGCGGAGAGGCTTTAAGGCAGTACGCTAAAGCCGGAATTTGTACGGATCATGAATGCTTTTCGAAGGAAGAAGCGCTTGAGAAGCTGCGCTGCGGAATGAAAATACTTATCAGAGAGGGAAGCGCCGCAAAGAATTTTGAAGCGCTCGTTGAGCTGCTTGATGAGTATTCTGACCGTATCATGCTCTGTAGCGATGATAAACATCCCGACAACCTGGTTGCGGGTCATATTAATCAGCTTTGTGCAAGAGCGGTGGCAAAGGGCGTTGATGTATTTAAAGTACTGCGTGCTGCTTGTATAAATCCGGTTGAGCATTATCGTTTAGACGTAGGTTTGTTAAGAGTCGGCGATCCGGCTGACTTTCTGCTCGTGAACGATCTCTCGTCGTTTGATGTATTACAGACGTATATTGATGGCAGGATCGTTGCCGAAAACGGAAAGACTAATATTCCGCACGTTAAACATGAAGGAGATATAATCAATAACTTCAACTGCAGCATAAAAGTCATGTCGGATTTTGAATGCCGAGCTTCGGACAGCAATGAATGGGGAGAGCGGGTTCCCATAATTGAAGTATGCGATGGGCAGTTGATTACAGGAACATCCTATACAAAGCTACCGGTTGCGAACGGCAACATTCAAAGCGATGAGTCAAGAGATTTTTTAAAAATAGCTGTAGTAAACCGCTATGAGGACGCTCCGGTCGCTACAGCATTCATTAAGAACTTTGGACTGAAAACTGGTGCTATAGCATCGTCGGTGGCGCACGATAGCCATAATATCGTAGCCGTAGGGGTGGACGACGCCAGTATCTGTTCCGCTGTAAATCTCCTGATTGAAAGTAAGGGAGGGGTTTCGCTCTTTAACGGAAAAGAAGAAAAACTGTTACCGCTTCCGGTGGGGGGCTTGATGTCTGATAGCGATGGTTATGAAGTAGCGCGGAAATATTCAGAGATTGATGCGGCAGCAAAAGCCCTTGGCTCTAAGCTTGCCTCACCCTACATGACCCTGTCGTTCATGTCGCTTCTTGTCATCCCCGAACTGAAACTTAGTGATAAAGGTTTGTTTGACGGTGTAGCATTTAAACTAATAGGAAGCTAGAAATTTATAAATGGCTGTCTAATGTAACTAACCATTATCTGACCAGGAACTCATTAAATTGCTTGCGCTCTGCTTGTTCTTCCCACGAGCATGGGGTGCACATTGCGTTTTCACCGTTCCAACACAAAACATGCCGTTCATCTTTCAACCCGCAACATACAACTACAACTTATATTGAGTATCTTTCAATCATCTCCTCTGTGACTTTCGCACTTCTGCCTGTTTTAGTATCGATCAGGACATAGTCAAACCAGCCGTCGCAGCAGAGCTTTGCGGTTTTCTTATTGTTGATTTTAAACTCAACGCGACAGCCCTTGTCGTTTAATTCAGTGATGCCGGTCTCGATAATGATGATATCGCCCATACCAAGCGTTCTTTTATAATCGACGTATGCAGTTTTAACAACCCAGCCGTAACCTTGCTTCAGAAACTCTTCCATGGGCATTCCATAGAACTGTTCCATCTGCTCATATCTGGCTGCGAGGACATAATCAAAATATTTACTGTTGTGTACATGGTGAAACATGTCGATGTCGTCAGGCCGCACTTTGAATTCTGTACGAAACCTGCTATACGTTTTTTCGGTGCTCATTTCTGAGTGCAAAGTTGCTATATTGATCCGACTAATAAAACAGGTTGAACAATTTTAAACTGTTGTACTTTTATACAAACTCAAAAACTGTTATTTCGGGGAGGATTCCCACTCTGCCCGGATAACCCAGGAAACCAAAGCCCCTGTTTACATAGAGCTTATGATCGCCAGAACCATACAATCCGGCCCATTCTTTATAGACCCATTGAACAGGGCTCCATTTAATGCCGGCAAGTTCTATTCCAAACTGCATCCCATGCGTGTGGCCCGAAAGGGTAAGGTTGATGTCGGGATATTTAACTTTTACCTCCGCTTTCCAGTGACTTGGATCGTGGCTCATCAATATTTTAAAGGG
>DALYUO010000168.1:0-5139 GCA_031981225.1 Pararcticibacter sp. | reverse complement strand
TCTCTGAGCCGGGGTAAGCCTTATTCATTTTTCCGTATTTCGGAAATCCCGCTTTTGCTCCCCAGTTCTCAATTCCCAATAAAGCAATCTCATCCCCATTACGCTTTATCACCACATGTTCATTCATCAGCAAACGCCAGCCCAGTTCTTTGTGAACCTGTTTCAACCGGTCGAGGTTCTCCTTTTTCTCAATAGCGGCCTGACCCTGAGGATAGGTTCCCCAATAGTAGTCGCCGTAATCGTGGTTGCCTAAAATGCTATATACTCCGAGAGGCGCCTTTATCCTGCTGAATACATTCATATATTCGACCATTTCTATTGCCCGGTCATTTACAAGGTCGCCGGTAAAAAGAACCATTTCGGGTTTCTCCTTGATAATCAGCTCAATGCCTTTGCTTGCACTTTCTTTGTTCTGAAGACTGCCGCTGTGGATGTCGCTGATCTGGATAAACTTCATCCCCCTGAAGCCAGACGGGAGGGTGGCGAACTTCAGCTTTACCCGTCTTACCCTGTACCTGTATTTGTTGGTATACCCCCATAATAAAGATAAAAACAAGCCGCCGCCGATACAGAATCCAATAGATGTAAGAAGGACAGAGCGATTTACCTCTATACCTGCGGTACCGCTGTTCTGCAGCGCTTTTGCTAACCACATTAATAGCCGTCGAAAATCATCAATAAAGAAGATAGCCAGGGCTGCGATCTTTGAAACCTGCAATCCAGTAAGGAGGGTAAACAGATCGTTACGGAACTTCTTCAGGGTGTTTAATGATTGGATATATGGAAATAGCAGCAAAGCTGAAATGCTAAGCGCCGCCAGAAGCCAGAAAAGCAGGTAAACTGTTAGACGTAAACTTTCAGGACTGTTGCTGCAGATGAAGCGGAGGGCGCCGAAGATGTACCAATCTGCAAGCAACATGAGCATGGAAATGATCCATCTCGCATTTGAACTTCTCATTTAAACTTTACTTATTCGTACGCCGGTGTTTACACTTCTTCCTTCTGCAAAAGTGCCGGAAATGTTTTGAGTATGATCTTCATATCGAGCCAGAAGGAGTGGTTGGAGGCATAGAAGTTATCAAGTTTCTTACGTTCTCTTTCAGACATATCTATTTTACCCCTCTTGCTTATTTGCCATAGTCCGGTTAAGCCCGCCGGACCGAGGAAACGTGTTGTCCACTCGTTTGATGTGAGCATTTCGGCTTCATAAAGAGGCAAGGGGCGATTTCCTACCATTGACATATCTCCCTTTAGAACGTTGAATAACTGGGGCAGTTCGTCGATACTGGTATTGCGTATAAACTTTCCAACTTTGGTAATTCGGGGATCGTCTTTGATCTTAACAAATGCGGCTTTTCCGCTTTCTTCACCAGCGTACTGGTTAAGACTGCTTAGTACACTAATCTCTTTATCAGCACCGCTTCGCATTGACCGAAACTTGTAAAAATCAAATATTTTATACCCTGTGCCAACGCGTTTGCTTTTATAGATTACTGGGCCTTTCGATTCCAGCCGGATAAGTATCGCAATGATGAGAAAGAAAGGAGACAGAAAAAGCAATGATACGCCAGATACTAAAATATCAAAGATTCTTTTGGTAGGTGGTATGTTATATACAACGTCCACCTGTTTTGAAAGTTCGGTGAGACGTGGCCTGATAAGTTTAAATTTCACGAGGAACACCAGTCGTTCGCAAAGATCCTCTGCGGGAAAGGGGTAGGTGTAAAAATCATGAACCTTCAAAGCCATGGCTTCAGCCTTCCAGCTTTTATTTGTAAAGGCAGATAAAACGACAATGATCATTCCATGCAGCAGATGATTCGCTTTGATCTTACGAACGAATTCAATCCACAGACCATTGTTATCCGCTTCTATAAGAAGGATGTCGGGCAATGTGAGCAGAGATTGTTCATTAAGATACTGCTCTATCGACTGGATATCGAGTTCAAACGGATCCATGTCAAACTGGCCTGCCAGCTGTGAAAATACAAAGTCTCTCAGCTCGGTACCTGCATAAACCACTTTTGCATGAACGCCTGTGCGTTGAGAAAGATTAATGTTAGGTGCCAAAATCATTAATTTTTGTCGTAAAATTACTATTTTTCCGATCTTGATAGCAACGCTTCGATCCTGGATTTTAATGTAGCCGGATTGAAAGGCTTTTCTAAAAAGCTTTCTACTTTAATCTGCATTTCATTAATCTTCTCCTCGAGGTTCTCAGCTCCCGACAAAAGGATAACTGGTGTATCTCTATAATATCCGCTGATTTTTAAGTTCCTTACAAAGGAACTCCCGTCGAAATACGGCATCTGTAGGTCGGATATTATTAAATCGGGGTCATTGCCCTGCTCCAGCCAGTCAATTGCTTCAACACCACTGTTTTTTATTATAAGTTCATAATCTTTTGAAAGCACAAAGTTCAAGAGCTTCAGAATACTTATTTCGTCGTCAACTACTAATATTTGCTTTTTCATCTGTTAGCATTACCCCCCAAATTGACAGTCTCCAAGATTACCGTTGTGTTTGGCAGTATACGGAAATAACTGTGCAAAGTTCTACTAATGTAATTATTTATAAACATTCTTCAAAGATCGACTAATTGACATGTATTTTGTTTTTTGTTGCAGACTTTGCGATAATTTTCGCGATTTATTAAAATATTTAAAATAAAATTTTACTTTTACTAAATATTGATTCTTATCAGGCCGAATAAATAGTGGAAATATTCAGAATCGATTAACCGCCCTCCGCTAAAGTCAGAAGTAGTCGTTGCAAAAAAATTACAATACTCTGCTGAAAATAGGCGTTGGGAAAGGTAGATTTATTTAATTTTGTGTTACAACATCCAAATTATATGTCAGAAACAGCTTCTTTAACTCTTGGTGATAAAACGTATGAATTTCCGGTAATTACTGGTACTGAAAATGAAAAGGCAATAGATATTTCCAAGCTTCGCGATCAAAGTGGTTACATAACACTTGATACTGGATTTAAAAACACTGGCGCCACTACCAGCTCCGTAACCTTTCTTGACGGGGAACAGGGTATATTAAAGTATAGAGGTTATCCTATTGAACAACTTGCAGAAAAGGCTTCTTTTATTGAAGTAGCTTACTTGTTGATTTACGGAGAGCTTCCTACCCAGGCTCAGATTGACGATTTTCAATACAAGATCAGCCATCAGACACTTTTGCATGAGGACATGAAGAAATTCTTCGATGCATTTCCTCATAATGCCCATCCAATGGGTCAGTTGTGTTCACTTGTTAGCTCTCTCTCGGCATTTTCGCCTGAGAGTCTTAACCCAAATCCGACAAAAGAAGAGACTAACCTTGCGGTGATCAAGTTGCTTGCAAAAATGCCGACCATCGTTTCCTGGATCTATAAGGGTTCGTTGGGTGCGCCGTTTATCTATCCTCAGCACAGGCTTAAATATGTTAATAATTTTATGCACATGACCTTTGGCCGCTTGACGGAGGAGGTTATTATTGACCCGGTAGTAATAGATGCTCTTGATAAGCTTCTTATCCTGCATGCCGATCATGAACAAAACTGTTCTACTTCTACAGTAAGAATGGTTGGCTCTTCAGGATCTAACTTGTATGCTTCTGTTTCTGCTGGTATTTCTGCGTTATGGGGACCGTTACACGGCGGTGCGAACCAGGCTGTGATAGAAATGCTCGAAAGGATAAGGAATGATGGAGGTGACACCGAGAAATGGATTAACAAAGCGAAGGATAAGGATGATGATTTTAGACTGATGGGTTTTGGACACAGGGTTTACAAGAATTTTGATCCCCGGGCAAAGATCATTAAACAGGCATGCGATAAGGTTCTTGAGAAGCTTGGAATTAACGACCCTATTCTGGAAATAGCTAAAAAGCTTGAAGAAGCTGCTCTCCACGATCCATATTTCGTAGAACGCAAGCTTTATCCCAATGTTGATTTTTATTCCGGAATCATATACAGGGCGCTTGGATTCCCTACAGAAATGTTTACAGTATTGTTCGCACTAGGACGTTTACCGGGATGGATTGCCCAGTGGCTTGAATTGAGAGACAACAAAGAGCCTATAGGCCGTCCAAGACAGATTTATACCGGCGAAACCAGACGTGAATATGTAGAAATCTCTCAGAGGGGCTGAGTTAAGTTATAAGTAGTAAGTTATAAGTAGTAAGTTCTAAGTAATAAGTAATAAGTAATAAAAAAGCTGCGATATAGCCGCAGCTTTTTTTATTTAAAGAAGTTTAGTCGTATTGTAACCTAAAGTGTATAATCTAAAACGTAAGGCTTGGCTTGCTACTTATAACTTACTACTTAGAACTTACTTACTACTTACAAAAGTATGCCTGCTATTGTTGCTGAAAGATAGGACGCCAGGGTGCCACAGATGAGCGCTTTGACTCCAAGTCTGGCAAGATCAGTACGGCGTTCGGGAGCGAGTTCGCCGATGCCGCCAACCTGAATTGCGATAGAGCTGAAATTGGCGAATCCGCATAACGCGAAACTGGTTATGATCAGGGTTTTAGGATCTATCACGCCTTTCACTTTGGCGAGGTCCAGGTAAGCTACGAACTCGTTGATCACCATTTTTGTACCCATCAGGGAACCTGCAGTTTGAATGTCTTTTCCTGGAACACCCATTGCCCATGCAAAAATAGAGAAGAATGCTCCCAGTATCTGCTTTAGATTTAGGGTGTGAACGTCAATGCCTATATAAGAGAGGGATACTCCTATATTACCCAGGCCCATTCCTACCCAGCCCAGAACATAGTCTATCAGAGCGATGATGGCGATGAAACCAATAAGCATGGCAATTACATTTAACCCAACTTTTAACCCGTCGCTTGCTCCGTGAGAAATGGAGTCGACAAGATTTGCACTTGTCTTTTTGATCTCTAAAGAGACCTCTCCTTTAGTTTCGGACACCTCGGTTTCGGGCCATACTATTTTTGATATCACTAATGCTGCGGGCGCCGCCATAATACTCGCGGCCAGAAGGTATTCTGCAGGCACTCCAAGTGAAATGTAGACGGCCATAACTCCTCCCGCTATACAGGCCATACTCCCCGTCATAGATGCCAGCAGCTCCGACATGGTCATTCCTTTAAGATAAGGTTTGATCATAATCTGTGCTTC